>CALDLZ010000377.1 GCA_937915335.1 uncultured Faecalibacterium sp. | reverse complement strand
CAGGGTGAACACCGCCGCCCTGCGTGCCCAGGAGAGCCTGGTGACCCAGGAGACGGAGCTGTTTGACGATACCATTGAGAACAACATCAAGATCGCCAAGCACGATGCCACCCGTGCCGAGGTAGAGGCCGCCTGCAGAAAGGCCGCATTGGATAGTTTCATCAACAGCCTGCCCAAAGGCTACGATACCCCTGTGGGTGAGCTGGGCGGAGCCCTTTCCGGCGGCGAGCGCCAGCGCATCGGCGTGGCCCGTGCCTTCCTGCACGACGCGCCCTTCCTCCTGCTGGACGAGCCCACCTCCAATCTGGACAGCCTGAACGAGGGTGTCATCCTCAAAGCCGTGCGGGACGAGTGCAGGGAAAAGACCGTCCTGCTGGTCTCGCATCGCAAGTCCACCATGGCTGTGGCTGACCTGAGCTTCTCGGTGGAGAGCGGACGGTTGAGCTGAGAAAACCGGATAGAATGCAAAAAAGACGCGCTCACTCGCAGAGCGCGTCTTTTTGTGTGCAGGGAGAAATTTACTGCTTGCGTGCAAACACGATGCCGATGGTGCCGGGCCCGGAATAGCCGCCGATGGTGGTGCCGATGTCGGTCTCGTAGACATTTTCAAAATCGCCGTACTGCCGCAGACCGGCCTTGACGGCCTCCATGCAGCCGGGTTTTGCCTGGGTAGAGGAAATGAACACCATGCTGCGGTCAATATCCTCCCGGTTCGCCAGCTGGTCGGTGATGTACTTGCCCACGCAGATGGGCAGGCTGCCCCGATACTTCCGCACGACCTTCAGCTCACCGTCGATGACGGCCAGGCTGGGCTTGATGCCCAGAATGTTGGCCCCAAAGGCCAGCACGCCGGAGCAGCGGCCGCTTTTGGCCATGTAGTCCAGCTGGTTGAGCACAAAGCTCAGCTCGACCCGCTTGGCAAGACTCTGTAAGCGCATGGAGATATTCTTGGGCGGCAGGCCGTCAGCGGCCCACTTGGCCGCCTGCAGGACAAGATAGCCCTGTCCGGTGCAGATATTCTCGCTGTCCACAACGTAGACGTTGCCAAACTCCTGCGCCGCCAGCCGTGCGTTCTGGAAGCAGGAGGAGAACTTGGAGCCGACATTGATGTGGATGACGGCATCATAGTCCCTGGCAAAGGGGGTAAAGAAATCGGTGTACTCCACCAGATTGGGGGCGGCGGATTTGGGCATCTTACCGCCATTCTGGGCATGGGCGAACACGTCGGCAGGGTGGATGGTAACGCCGTCCAGATAGCTTTGTTCCCCCATGAGGATGTGCATGGGGATCAGGCTGATGTTCCACTGCCGGAGCAGCGTTTCGGACAGATCGCAGGTGCTGTCTGCGGTGATCTTGATGTTCAAAATGAGATTCCTCTTTTCCGGCCGCGCGTCCGGCGGCAGCGTGATCGTTCAAAATTTATAATTATCATATCACAAATGCTTCAAAATTGTTAGCTATCAAGCCGATGAAAAATGTAAATCTTTTATGAAGTGTGCAAAAGGGGCGAAAATCCATGGTCTTTCTGTACAGTTGTCACAAAAATATGCTTGGGTTTCTAGTTCTTTCCGAAAATTCGCTCGGAACTGTTTATTTTATCGGCCAAAAATTATATAATAAGTAGTACCCAAGAATTAAGATGGACTCGGTCTGCGCTGCGGCCGTTGATTTATTGGAGGTTTGCCTGCTTATGTTCGTTACTGATTATACCAAGCACTTGCTGGATAACGTCAAAAAGATCCATTTTATCGGCTGCGGCGGCAGCGGTATGTATCCACTGATCCAGATCTTGTCTGCCAAGGGCTATGACATCTCGGGCAGTGATGTGCTGGATGGCAGCATCATCCGCTCTGAGCGGGAGATGGGCGTGAAGGTCAGCCTGGGCCATGCTGCCGACAATGTCATCGGCACCGATCTGGTGGTCTACTCTGCCGCCATTGCCAAGGATAACGTGGAGCTGAACGCCGCCGCGTCCTATGGCATCCCCACCGTGGAGCGCAGTGTCCTGTTGGGCTATGTGAGCCGCCTGTATAAGGACAGCATCTGCGTTTCCGGTACCCACGGTAAGACCACCACCACCTCCATGATCACCACCGCGCTGGAACTGGCAGGCCGTGACCCCTCCGCGGTCATCGGCGGCAAGCTGCCCCTGATCCACGGTTACGGCAAGGCAGGCAAGGGCGATGATATCGTCATTGAGGCCTGCGAGTTCTCCGAGACCTTCCTCAAGCTGACTCCCTATGTCTCCGTGGTGTTGAACATTGATAACGACCATCTGGATTACTACGGCAGCATGGGCGAGTTGAAGTTTGCCTTCAAGCGCTTTGCTCTGATGACCCAGTTTATGATCTTCGCCAACGCCGACGATAAGAACACCATGGATGTCATGTACACCCTGGATCGCCGCGTGCGCACCTTCGCCATTGATAACGCCGCCGATTACCGTGCCGTCAATGTGCAGGAGTACAAGCCAGGCTTCTTTGAGTTCGATCTGAAGGAGTGGGATACCAAGGAGCTGGGCCACATCCGTCTGGCTGTGCCCGGCCGCCACAACATCTACAACGCTCTGGCCATGTGCGCTGTCTGCCGTTCCGCAGGGCTGACCGTGGAGGAGTGCGCCAACGCTGCCCTGAACTTCAAGGGCGCAGGCCGCCGCTTTGAGGTCTACGGTGAGTGCAACGGCGCTGTTGTCGTGGACGATTACGCCCACCACCCCACCGAGATCCGCGCAACCCTGAACACTGCCCGGGAGCTGGGCTATAAGCGCGTGATCGCCGTCCATCAGCCGTTTACATACAGCCGTACCAAGATGCTGTTCAACGACTTCGTGGATGTGTTCAAGATCCCCGATATCACGGTCATCACCCCCATCATGGGCAGCCGTGAGCCCAACGATCCCACCATTACCAGCGCAAAGCTGGCCGCCCAGATCCCCAACTCCGTGCTGGTGGACAGCCTAGAAGCGGCTGCCGACTGGGTCAAGAAAAACGCCCGCGAGGGCGACCTCGTCATCACCCTTGGCTGCGGCGATATCTATAAGGCCAGCAAGATGATGGTGCAGAAGGACTAACACTTCAAAATAAAAACACAAAGCACAAGGCCGTTTCCCGTGCGGGAAACGGCCTTGTTTGCGTATTTTTACGGTGTGTTGCCAATCAAAACTCTTCCTCACGTCAAAATTTCCGGAGGGAGGGGGGACGAGCGGAAGCGGCGGACGGTTTGCTCCAGCGTGGCGATATCCACGGGCTTGGAGAGGTGTGCATCCATGCCGGCATCCATGCTCTTCTGGATATCCTCCATAAAGGCGTTGGCGGTCATGGCGAGGATGGGGATGGTGCGGCCCAGAGGGTTCGCACCGCTGCGGATGAGCCGGGCGGCCTCGTGGCCGTCCATCACCGGCATCTGCACATCCATCAGGATCATATCGTAATCGCCGGGCCGGGCGGAAGCAAAGGCATCCACCAGTGCTTTGCCATTGGGGTAGATGGTGCAGGATGCACCGTGCATTTCCAGCAGAGCCTTGAGGATCTCGGCGTTCAGCTCGTTGTCCTCGGCACAGAGGAACTTCATACCCTCGAGAACAGAGGAATCCGAGTGGGTGCTGGGGGCCTGCGCAGGAGCGGGAACAGCCACGGCGGCGGAAGTGTCGATCTTGAACTCCAGCACGACATCGAAGCGGCTGCCCTTGCCGGGGGTGCTCTTTACATGGATGGTGCCGCCCATCAGATCGACCAGGCTCTTGGTGATGGCCATGCCCAGGCCGGTGCCCTGCACCTTGTTGGTCAGGGAACTTTCGGCACGCACGAAAGGATCGAAGATATGTTCCAAAAACTCCGGTTCCATGCCAATGCCGGTATCCTCCACGGTAAAGAGGTATTTCGCGTACACGGAACCAGCACGGGGGAGCTCCCGCACTGTGAAATCAATGGAGCCGCCTGCAGGCGTGTACTTGACCGCATTGGACAGGATGTTGATGAGGATCTGCTGCAGCCGGGAGAAATCCGCAAGAATGTTGAGGTGCTGCAGCTCTCTGGTGTGGATGCGGAAATCCAGCCCGTTGGCCTGTGCCTGCGGCTGGATGATGCTTTCCAGCTGGTTGAGCTGGGCGGGAAGATGGACAGACTCGATGCTCAGGGTGGTCTTGCCGCTTTCAATCTTGTTCATGTCTAGGATATCGTTGATGATGCTCAGCAGGTGCTGGCTGGAAGCCTGCAGCTTGTGGACATAGACCAGCACCTGTGCCGGGTCTTTCACCTCGCACTCGATCAGAGTGGAGAGGCCGACGATGGCGTTCATGGGGGTGCGGATGTCGTGGCTCATGCTGGAAAGAAAGTCTGTTTTGGCCTTGCTGGCGTTTTCGGCCACGGCAAGGGCCTCAGCGGTGGCGGTCTGGGCACGTTCCAGCTCCTGATTGATACGCTCAAGGTCGGCATTGGTGGCTTCCAGTTTATCGTTTGTGATCTCCAGCTCCCGGTTGGTCTGGGCCAGTTCGGCGGCACTCTGGGTCTTGACGACCAGAAGCTCTTGATTTTTGCGGAAGCGCAGGACAAAGAAAAAGGACAGGAAGCTGAACACCACCAGTACCAGAAGGATGAACAGGAAGAGCTGCAGCATGGAGTTTGTCATGGCACGGGTAGAAGCGCCCACCTCGTTCACCGGCACCAGCAGCAAAATCGACCAGTCATAGCCATCCAGCCGTTTCAGGGCCAGATAATATTCGCTGCCGCCGATGAGGACATTGGTGCAGACAAAGCCGCCCTCCGAGATAAGGTCCAGGCAGACATCAAAGCTGCCGGTGTGGGGATAGGTCTGCTCCCGCAGGGCGTGGTAGAGATTGCGGCCCGCAAAGTTCAGCTGGGGCAGGACGTTGTCCTCGAACATCCGCACGCCGTTTTTGTCTAACACGAAGGTGGAGTTCTGGTTGTGGAAGGCCGAACAGCGGAAGTAGGGGGCCATCTCCTCCATGGATTTGAGCAGGATGACATGAGTGAGGGTGGTATTGCCCAGCTTCAGCGGGGTGGTGAGCCGCAGCACAAAGGCCATCTGATTCTGGGAGGTGAGCCAGTTATTTACGAGAAAGCTCTGCCGGCTGCTGTTGTTGAGCTGCTCGGCACCCGTCCAGAGACCCTGCTGGCCGGCGGTGGTGTAATAGTAGCCGTGTTTGTCCAGAGCCAGAAACTGCATTTCCTCGCCCTCGGGTGTGAGTTCCCGCTCGTGGTGGGCCAGAAACTCGGCCAGTTCCGGTTCAGTGATGGAATCTACGTCCGAGAGCTCTGAATCCAGCTTGACAAGATAATCCCACTGGATATCCAGCTTGACTTCCAGACGCTCGAACAGCTGAGCCGTGATCTCGGTGAGCTGGTTGGTGCACTCGGCGAAGAGCTGCTGGTCGGTGTAGCGGGACACCAGATGCGCACTGCCCAGGATCAGCAGTGTCAGCAGAACCGCAACCAGAAGATAGAACAGGTTGGAGACTTTTTTATTCCGTTTCAATAATCTGTTTTCCATTGGCATTGCGTTTTTCTCAGGTGTTCGTGGACTGTACCAGCAGGGTATCGTTCAGGGCCTGATAATAGGGGCTGCTTTCCGACAGTGAGAACTATTTCAGGAGGGAATCATCCAGCAGGGCGGAAGAAACTTCACCGACGGACTGGAAATATTCTTTGGCGGCATCCAGGCCCACGATGCCGCTGTCCTGCTGTTCGGCCTCGTCGATCTGGGTCTTGCCATAGCCGCAGAGCACGCAGGTATACTCGGTGTTGTCGTCCAACGGCTGACCGTCCCTGGTCAGGAACACATAAGGGTAGGGGTGGTCGTTGCCGCGCATATCACAGCCCTCGGCGGCCAGCTGCTTGATGAAAGAACCGGGCTTCGAGATGAACTTGATGGTATCATACCAGCCAGTGGGCAGGAAGGTCGTGATATCCTCTTCGCTCAGGGGGCCGGGCAGCATGGGGCCGTTGGCACCATAACTGTTTTCCTGATTGGCGGGAACATCGGCATAGTAGACGTTGTAAGAGACGAGGGCGGCATCCGTCCCGGCGGCCTCCATAAAGATCTGGCCGCAGAGCTGGGCAATCTGGGGGTTCGTCAGTTCCTCGGTGACGGTGCCGTAGTAGATGGTGCCGTTGGCCAGAACCTGCTGCTGTAAGTCGTTCATCATGGGGATGAACTCGGAACCGGCGGCCTCACCCTGCACCCAGTTCAAAATCTGGGTGCCCATGGGCACAACATAATTCGACCAATTGGTGTAGATCATGGGGGCGGAGTAACCGTTGTTGACGGTCTCTATGATCGTGTAGTAGGGCGAATCCTCGCTCAGGGTAAAGTCCTTGATGGAGCACATGGTGCTGCTGATGCCGCCCATAATGGCCTCGTAACCTTCCGGAGTGGAAAGCACTTCCAGAAAGTGCAGGGCATCCTCCAGCTTCTGCTCGTTGCCCGGATCTTCCAGATGCCTGCTCAGGCCATAGTAACGAGAAGGGGCGGTGATGTAAACATTCTGACTGCCATCCTCGGAGAGATAGGGCAGCAGCTCGTAGTGATCGTCGGTGTCATCAAAGTCACTCATGGTGCACATCAGGAAGGCAGTGCTGTTTTCATGGAAGTGGCTGCCAACATCATTGATGGATGTATTCCCCAGCGCATAGTTGACCATGCCGCAGTCGATCCACTGCTGGAAAAATTCAACACTGCTCTCCAAAGGGCTGGCATCAACATCGCCGCTGATGAAATCCTCCTGCCACTTGCGGCCCTCCAGCGTGTTGACATAGCCGGTAGAGGAGATATTAAAAAAGTATTGGAACGGGAAGCCGGGTAGGTTCATAATACAGTCTGACAAGCTGACCCCGGCGGCGGCCAGCGCGGGAGCCGTCTCGTCCCGGAGCTGGGCGAAACTGCTGGGCACGGCTAAACCGTGGCGTTCCAGCAGGGAGGTATTGCAGAAAATGCCGCTGACAGAGAAATCGTAAGGCAGCAGGTAGGTGGAACCGTTTACGTCCACCTCGTTCAACCGGGCGGGGTTGTACAGGTCGGTGACGGGATACTTGGCCAGATCGAGCAGATGCTCCTGCTGTAAAGCGTCATCCCAGACCTGGGTGGTGTTGTAAATGTCCGGGAGATGGTCGGATTCCAGCTGCTTGCGCATATAAGCTGTGGCATTGCGGCCACGGTAGGCCTGCACCTCCAGTTGGATCTCAGGATATTTCTGGTGCACCAGCTCCATGAGCCGGGTGTAATCGCGGTTTGCGTCCATGATGGTGATGGGCGCATGGACAGAATCGCTCTCGTTGGAGACAGCCGTCGCACTGCCCGAAGAAGCACCGCCGCAGCCGGTCAGAGCCGCACTGACCGCCGCTGATGCCGCCAAGAGTCCGGAAGCGTGCAAAAACGAGCGCCGTGAGATCTTTTTCATAGGTGCATCCTCCCCAAAGCAAACTTTTACATTCTTTATTATACTGGCTTTTTCCGCAAATGAAAAGCGGCAGGGTAAAAAAATGAGAGAAAATGAAGCCAAAATATCTCAAAAATTTTACACAAATTAGACCCGAAAAGGTGGCGGAGCTGGCGGGCTTCTGTTATACTGAAGCTGTACGAGAAAGGGAGGAGAGAGGATATGCCATCTACTTATGCACACCGCCGCTTTGGCGCGGATGTCCTGACCCAGCTGCCCAAGGAGCTGCGGGCGAAGATCACGCCTTACCGGCCGCTGTATGATATGGGTCTGCACGGGCCCGACCTGTTGTTTTACTACCGGGCCTTGCAGTCCAACCCTGTGAACCGGCTGGGAAGTGCCATGCACGAGCAGCCGGGCCGGGTGTTCTTTGCCCGGGCCCGGGGTGTGGTGAACACGGCCCGGAACAAGAACGCGGCGCAGGCCTACGCACTTGGGTTTATCTGCCACTTTGCGCTGGACAGCACCTGTCATCCCTATGTGGAGCGGTACACCCGGGAAAGCGGCGTGAGCCACTGCGAGATCGAGACCGAGTTCGACAACCAGCTGATGCGGGAGGACGGGCTCGATCCAATGCACTTTTTCACGGCAGGACATATCCGGTCTAACCGGGAGTTCGCCAAGATCATTGCGCCTTTCTATGAGGGTATCACGGTCGGCGAGACTTACGGGGCCATGCGGGGCATGGTGCGGGTGCACCATCTGTTGCAGGCCACCAGCCCCGCCAAGCGCTGGGTGGTGCTGACAGCCCTGAAGGTAGCGGGCACCTACGATTTTATGCACGGGCTGGTGGCAAACCCGGAACCCAACCCCCGATGCAAGACCAGTGGCGAAGAGCTGGAGGCGCTGTACCAGAGCGCTCTCCCGCTGGCGGTACGGCTCATCACGGAATATGTGGACGGGCTTTCCACCGGTGCACCGCTGGATGCGGCCTACGACCACACCTTTGGGGAATTTTGAGAGGAACACAAATGAACGAAACAAAGCAGAAATTCCGCCTGACCAGTTTGGAACGGGCGTGGGTCTTGTACGATGTGGGCAACTCGGCGTTTGTGCTGCTGGCGGCAACACTGATCCCTATTTTCTTCAATGCGCTGGCTGAGGCGGGCGGCCTGAGCTCAGTGGAATATCTGGCTTACTGGGGCTACGCGGCTTCGGTGGTGACAGTCATCACGGCGATCCTCAGCCCCATCCTTGGCACCATTGCGGATACGAAGGGCTTCAAAAAGCCCATCTTTATGCTCTGCGTCTGGGTGGGCATCGTGGGCTGCATCGCCATGGGCAAGATGTCGGCATGGCTGCCCTTCCTTGCGATTTTTATCATTGCCAAGGTGGGCTTTTCGGGAAGCCTTGTCTTTTATGATTCCATGCTGGCCGACGTGACCACCCCGGAACGGATGGACGAGGTTTCCTCCAAGGGCTACGCCTGGGGGTACATCGGCAGCTGCGTGCCCTTTGTGGTCTGTCTGGCGCTGGTACTGGGGGCCGGGAGCATCGGCATTTCCCAGATGAGAGCCCTGAACATTGCGCTGCTCATCACCGCCTTCTGGTGGCTGGGAACTACCCTGCCCCTGCTCAAACAGTACAAACAGCTGCACTATGTGGATGTGCGGGAGCACGCCATCCGCCAGAGCTTTGCCCGCATCGGCCACACCCTCCGGCATTTGCATGAGGACAAGCAGGTGTTCTGGTTCCTGTTGTCCTTTTTCTGCTACATTGACGGTGTGTACACCATCATCGATATGGCCACGGCCTACGGCACGGCTCTGGGATTGGATACCACCGGCCTGCTGCTGGCACTGCTGCTGACTCAGATTGTGGCGTTTCCTGCAGCCCTGATTTTTGGGCGGTTGAGCGTGAAGTATTCCTCGTCCACTCTCATTCCTGTCTGCATTGCCGCCTACGCGGGCATTGCGGTGTTCGCGTTTTTCCTGACCCGGCAGTGGCAGTTCTGGGTGCTGGCTGTTGTTGTGGGGCTGTTCCAGGGCGGCATCCAGGCGCTGAGCCGGAGCCACTTTGCAAAGATCACCCCGCCGGAAAAATCGGGCGAATACTTTGGCCTGTTCGATATCTGCGGCAAGGGAGCATCTTTCCTTGGCACGATGATCGTCAGTGTGGGCAGCCAGCTGACCGGCAGCGCCAATGTGGGCGTGGGAAGTCTGATCGTGCTGTTTGTCATCGGGTTTGTGCTGTTCCGGGTGTCGAATAAAAGATAAGAGCAGCCCTCTCAGTCAAAGCCTTCGGCTTTGCCAGCTCCCCCGAAGGGGGAGCCTATTGCGGGCCTTGGATAAAGGCAGCATAGCCTCGCCCTTTGGGAGAGGTGGCATTGCGAAGCAATGACGGAGAGGGCCTTTTTGTTTGTTGCACCTTACGCTTACAAGTGATACAATAAACTCAAATCATTCCTGAAAAATAAAACCAAAAGGAGAAACAACATGAACTATCCCGGTTATACTCTGGTGCGCCGCGAGGACTGCCCGGAACAGCACGGCACCCTGACCGTTCTGACCCACGATGTCAGCGGGGCAACCATCCTGCTGGTGGAGAATGAGGACACCAACAAGGCGTTCGGCATCGGCTTCGGCACCTTTCCTTCCGATGACACCGGCGTGTTCCACATTCTGGAGCACTCGGTACTGGCGGGCAGTGAGAAGTACCCCGTCACCTCGCCGTTCCTGCAGCTGCTCAAAAGCAGCATGGCATCCTTTCTGAACGCCATGACTTTCCCGGATAAGACGGTGTATCCTTTCGCCACCCCCAATGAGACCGACTTCAAAAACCTGATGGATGTCTACCTGAACGCCGTGTTCTGTCCGCTGGCTATGGTGGACAAGGCCGTATTCGAGCAGGAGGGCTGGCACCGGGATGCCGACGGCACGGTGAGCGGCGTGGTCTATAACGAGATGCAGGGTGCGCTGGCTTCCCCGGATGCCCAATTACAGGACGCGCTGGAACGGGCCATGTTCCCGGATACCGCTTACGGTTTTGTCTCCGGCGGCGACCCGGCCTCCATCCCGGCCCTGACTTATGAAAAATACCAGCGAGTGTACCACCGCCATTACAGCGCGGACAACTGCTGCATTACCCTGTATGGCAAGATGGATATGGCCGAGAAGCTGGCTTTCCTGGATGCTGCGTACCTGAGCAAGATGCCCAAGGGCACCAGCCAGCCCAAGCTGACACTGCAGGCCGAGCAGAACGGCGTGAGCGTGTCCATCCCGTACTATACCGAGAATCCTGAGCCCGACCAGGTGCAGTGCGCTCTGGCCTGGTACACCGGTGCCTTTGCCGACCGGGAGCGCCAGCTGGGCGTGGAGATCCTGCTGGATGCCCTGCTGGGCACCAACCAGTCCCCGTTGAAAGCGGCCCTGCTGGAACAGAAGCTGGGTGCCGATATTGAGATCGGCTTTGATGACAGTACCTTGCAGCCCACCCTGGAGCTGGTGCTGCGGGGTGCGACTGCCGAGACCGCTCCCCGGTTTGCCGCCGGGGTCAAAAAGGCTGTGGAAGAGGTTCTGGCCGAGGGCATCCCCGAGGAGCTGCTGCTGGCCAGCCTGAACGCCGCCGAGTTTGCCTCGCTGGAACGGCCCGGCAGCCTGCCGGACGGCGTGCTGGATGCCATCAACGCTGCCACCGGCTGGCTGCACACCGGTGACCCGGCCCTGCTGCTCCACACGGATCTTCTGTTTGCTTCCCTGCGGGAGAAGCTTTCCACCGGCTGGTTCAACGACCTGTTGAAGGAGCTGCTGCTGGCCGAGCCGGTGCAGGTCATCCAGACCCCGACCCTGCCCAGGAAAGAGGACGAGAATGCCGCCCCCGCCCGCACCGACGGCAAGCTGGTGCTGGATCACCCGCTGACCGTGGCCGATCTGGGCGACGGTGAGAGGAGCGCCGCCGGTACCGTAGAGCAGCTGGCCGGCGCGGACGTGCTGCATCACCCCTCCAAGGGCAGTTTGTACCTGAACTTCTACTACGATCTGGGCGAGTGCACCCCCGAAGAGGTACAGTACCTCGACCTGCTCACCGATATTCTGGACGAGCTGGACACCCCGGAACACACCGCCCGTGAGATGCAGACCCAACGCAGCACCTGGCTGGGCAACAGCATGGCCTGCATCAGCTTCTGGACCGGACGGCAGGAGGGCAGCCCCTGCCACGCAAAGCTGACCCTGAGCATGAGCCTGCTGGAACGCAGCCTTGACAAGGCCATTGCGCTGGGCAGTGAGTACCTCTATAAGACCCGGCTCATCGGCCCCAAGGCCGAGGAAGCCTTTGCCCGGGTGCTGAGCCAGCAGAAGCTGAACATGGAACAGCAGTTCATCCAGCAGGGCAACCAGTATGCCGCCGTGCGTGCTGCCTCCCATTACTCGGTGGAGTACGCCCTGAGCGAGCGGTGCAGCGGCGTGAGCGGGTATCACTTCCTGTGCGGCCTGCTGGAAAAGGCCGACTGGGCCGCCATGGGCAAAAAGCTGGAAGCTGTCCGTGAAAAAGTGCTGAACCATGCAGCCCTGACCGTCAGCCTGCATGGCAGCGACGAGGCCATGGCAAAGCTGCGTACCCTGCTGCCCGGCAGTGCCTTTGCCGCCGAGGGCCGCACCGCCGCCAAGCCCTACACGGAGGAACTGACCGCCCCTGTGAACGAAGCCTTTATCATTGACGGCGGCGTGAATTATGATATCCTGACCTGGCCCATGGAGCGGCAGGCAGACCGCCGGGTATTGGCCCGCATTATGAGCTACGAGTACCTGTGGCACAACATCCGCGAGGTGGGCGGCGCTTACGGCACCGGCATGCTGACCCGTGCCCAGACCGAGGGCCTGTACACCTACCGTGACCCCCACCTGACTGAGAGCTACGAGACCTTTGCCAAGGCCCCCGAGGTGCTGGCAACCCGGGATTACACCGAGAAGGATCTGACCGAGTTCATCGTGGGCACCGTGTCCGAGATGGACTCGCCCCGCAAGCCCAACGCCGAGGCCAAGGAGCTGGACCGCCGGTACTTCTGCGGCATCACCGACGAGATGCTGGCTGCCGACCGCAAGGCCCTATGCAGCGTGACCGCTGAGACCGTGAAGGCCCAGGCCGCTGACCTTGCAGTCCGGATGGCCCATGCCACCCGTGTTGCCTTTGGCAATAAGGATGCCGTGGAAGCAGGCAAAGAGCTGTTTGACCGTATCGAAACTCTGTAAGCGAAAACGAAATCCGAATCATTGAAAGCAGGCACTCTGCCTTTGCCCCAAGCGGGGCGGGCGGGGTGCCTGCTTTTTTGCGTGAAAAGCACTTTACACGCCTAATGTGCCTGTGCACGGAAAACGCGGGAGAAAAACAGGGATTTCTGTGCTGTGCGATGCAGCGAGGAAAAATCAAACCACAAACTATACAATCTGGATTGAACGAGATGAAAAGTACAAATCAGACCTGCAAAAGTGCGCACTGTTGAGCGGGGCAGAAAGCTGGTATCCTTGTGCCAAGCCAAACAGAAAGGATGTGAGAACACAGGATGGCGCAAGCAAAACAGCCCGCAAAGGACAAGAGCCTTGCCAGCCTGCATAAGGCTACTGACACCTTGAGCACTATGCTGGCCCAGGAAGTCAAGGAGCTGAATGCCCGGCAGAAGGCCCAGCGCACCGCCGGTGCAGACCCGGCCCTGATGAAAGGGCTCAAGGAAGCCACGGCGGTACTGAAAGACCTCGCCGCTGTGGCCAAGACCCTGAACGATCAGGGGACGGACGCAGAGAGCCGAGAATGCGGTGTGGTGCTGCTGCCAGCCGTGGAGGACGTATGAATGCAGATGTGATCTGGCGGCCCCAGCCAAGGCAGGCGGAGTTTATGCGCCGCCCGGAACCGGAAGCCCTGTACGGCGGTGCGGCGGGCGGCGGCAAGAGCGACGCGCTGGGGATCGAGGCCTTGCGGCAGGGGCACAACCCCCATTACCGGGGTCTCATCCTCCGCAAGACCTACCCCCAGCTCAGCGACCTGGTGGACAAAAGCATGGCCTACTACAAGCGGGCCTTCCCCACGGCGCAGTACAATGCCACCAGCCATGTGTGGGTGTTCCCCAGCGGGGCGAAAATCTATTTTGGCTCCATGCAGTACACAAAAGACCGCACGAACTATCAGGGCAAGGCATTTGACTTCATCGGCTTTGACGAGCTGACACACTTCGAGTGGGAAGAGTACAGCTACATGATGAGCCGCAACCGTCCTACCGGCCCGGGCACCCGGGTCTACCTGCGGGCCACCACCAACCCCGGCGGCGTAGGCCACGGCTGGGTCAAGGCCCGGTTCATCACGCCTGCCCCGCCCGGCACCCCCATCGTGGAGCGGTTCCCGATCCGGATGCCCGACGGCACCGAAAAGAGATTGGAACGGGCAAGGGTATTCATCCCGTCCAGCGTGTTCGACAACCCTGCCCTGCTGGAAAATGACCCGGACTACCTCGCCAGCCTGGCAAGCCTGCCCGAAGCGGAAAAACAGGCCCTGCTCTATGGCAGCTGGGACAGCTTTTCGGGACAGGTGTTCACCGAGTGGCGGAACGACCCCGGGCATTATCAGGATCAGCGCTGGACCCATGTCATCGCACCATTTGCCATCCCGAAGCACTGGAAAATTTACCGGGGCTACGATTTCGGTTTTTCCAAGCCTTTTTCGGTGGGTTGGTACGCGGCGGATGAGGAGGGCAGGCTCTACCGCGTCAAGGAGCTCTACGGCTGCACGGGCCGCCCCAACGAGGGCTTGCGCATCGACCCGGTGGAGCAGGCAAGGCGCATCCGGGAGGTTGAGCAGAATGACCCGATGCTCCGGGGCCGCGCCATTCTGGGTGTGGCCGACCCTGCCATCTTCGACGAGAGCCGGGGCGAGAGCATTGCCGGCATGATGGAGCGGAGCCCGCACTTCCTCCACTGGGCCCCCGGCGATCACACTCGTCTGGCGGGCAAGATGCAGTTCCACTACCGATTGGCTTTCGACGGGGAGGGGCGACCCATGTTTCAGGTGTTCAGCACCTGCAAACACTTCATCCGCACCATCCCGAATCTGGTCTATGACGAGAGCAACGTGGAGGACATCGACACCCGGCAGGAGGATCACATCTATGACGAGTGCCGCTATGTGCTGATGGAAAATCCCATCTCCCCGCCCCGCAAGACTGTACGGCCCCCTGTGGGGGATGATCCGCTGGAATTGCATCGGGGGGCACAGTTTTATAGGGTGTAACAACCCTCTCAGTCAAAGCCTGCGGCTTTGCCAGCTCCCCCAAAGGGGGAGCCAACGCATCTGATAGGAAAACAGTATCAAGTTTGCAGAGCCTTTTCTTGAAACTGCAATTGCCTCTCCCTTTGGGAGAGGTGGATTTGCGAAGCAAAGACGGAGAGGGCATGCCGTTCAGAAAGGAGCATTATGACAGAAACAACAAAATCCCCCATTGGCTCGGAAGAGGTGGCCGAAGCCACCGCTATCTTACAAAAATATAAGGCGGGCAAGGCGGCACTGGACAAGCGCATTGTGGACAACGAGCTGTGGTTCCGGATGGGGCACTGGAAGAATTACCAGAACCCTATGATGGAGGGCAAGCCCCAGCCGTCCAGCGGGTGGCTGTTCAACAGCATTGCCAACAAGCACGCCGATGCCATGGACAATTATCCTGCCCCCAATGTCCTGCCCCGGGCGGCAGATGATGAGCAGACCGCACGGGTGCTTTCCAGTATCCTGCCGGTGGTGCTGGAGCAGGCGGATTATGAACAGGTATACAGCGATACCTGGTGGCGCAAGCTCAAGCAGGGCATCGGTGTGAAGGGCGTGTTCTGGGACCCGGAGGCCCGGG
>CALDLZ010000376.1 GCA_937915335.1 uncultured Faecalibacterium sp. | reverse complement strand
AATGTAGTCGCTGACTGCATCAGCAAGTGGCTTGACGATCAGACGAAGGACGGTAAGCACTAATCCCTAGCATCCTATAGCAAGCAAGAAGCCCTTGCGGTATACCGGTACCGCAGGGGCTTCTTGTTTTGCTGAAATTTGTGAGCCTATGGAAAATTTCTTGATCACTTTTCCTGAGCTCATTATATGCTGTACCGCAGAAAAAGTCAAGTAAATTTTGTTTTACTCAAGCCCACAGATCCTCGGGGTACAGGCCCTCTTTGGTTTTCTGGGCGATAGCGGCTACAACGGTGGGCTTATCCTCGCGGTAGGTCACGCCGTACCACTTATCGGTGCTCTTGAGCACGGTGACAGCGGCCTTGCCCTCGTCGATGAGCTCGCTGGCCACGGTGGGCAGAAAATACTCGCACTTGAGGGGATTCTTGGGCAGGTTCTCGCTCAGCCAGCCAGCGAAGCGCTGCTCGGCTTCGTCGAGGAAGCTCTTACCGAAGCCCCACAGGTTCATGCTGACGGGTGCATCCACAGGCAGATCGTCGGTGCCCTCTCCGGTGAGGGAGACGCACCGGATGCCGCCCTCATACTTCTCAATGCCGGTGCGCTCGGTAACGCTGTGCAGGGTGCCGTCAGGGTTCACCACGCAGACACCGCGGGAAACCGTGCCGTTCTCGGAGACGGTATTCCTGAGCAGGTAGCTCACCATGCAATAGTCGTAAACGGTGCCGTCCTGATGGGTGGACAGGTAATCATAGATGACCTTGAAGCCCTCGGGGCCGTAATAGTCGTCGGCGTTGATGACAGCAAAGGGGCCGTCGATAAGATCCTTTGCGGCCAGCACGGCGTGGCAGGTGCCCCAGGGCTTGACACGACCCTCGGGGATGGAGAAGCCTGCGGGCAGCTCGTCCAGCTGCTGGAAGGCGTATTTCACGTTCATGCCCTGGGAAACACGGTCGCCGATGGCAGCCTTGAAGGCATCCTCAATCTCGTGCTTGATGACGAAGATCACGGTATCAAAGCCCGCGCGGTGGGCATCGTACAGGGAATACTCCACGATGGGCTGGCCCTTGGGGCCCACCGGGTCGATCTGCTTCATGCCGCCGTAGCGGCTGCCCATGCCGGCAGCCATGACAACCAAAACCGGTTTATTCATTTTCCGTTCCTCCTGCGCAGTCCGCGCTGTTTGTTGCTCCCATTATACTCCAAACCCTACCCTGCAACAAGTATCGGTTTCCGGCGTGAAAATTTTCATAGATTTCATCCCTGCAATGTGCTAGAATAATGGTACAAATCGAAAGGAGTTTTGTCCATGTTTACCGCATCTTCTGCCCGCTACTCTTCCATGCCTTACCATCGCTGCGGTCAGAGCGGCCTGCTCCTGCCCGCCGTTTCTCTGGGATTCTGGCATAACTTCGGTGATACCGGTCATTATGAGACCATGAAGCAGCTCTGCTTCACGGCCTTTGACCACGGCATCACCCACTTCGACCTCGCCAACAATTACGGCCCAGAACCCGGCAGCGCCGAAAAGAATCTGGGTCGTATCCTGAAAGAAAACTTCCGCCCTTACCGTGACGAGCTCCTCATCAGCACCAAGGCCGGTTATGAGATGTGGGACGGCCCCTACGGCAACTGGGGCAGCCGGAAGTATCTGCTGGCCAGCCTGGATCAGAGTCTGGAGCGCCTGGGGCTGGATTATGTGGATATCTTCTATCACCACCGGATGGACCCCAACACCCCGCTGGAAGAGACCATGGGTGCGCTGGAGCAGGCTGTGCGCAGCGGCAAAGCGTTGTATGCGGGCCTTTCCAACTACGACGGCCCCACACTGGAAAAGGCCTGTGCCATCCTCACCGAGCGGCATGTCCCCTTTGTCATCAACCAGAACCGTTATTCCATCTTTGACCGCACCATTGAGAGAAACGGCCTGAAGGAGACCGCCAACCGGCTAGGCAAGGGTATCATCGCATTCAGCCCGCTGGCGCAGGGGCTGCTGACCGACCGCTATCTCCACGGCATCCCGGAGGACAGCCGGATACACACGGATGGCCGCTTCCTGAAGGAGACTGCCCTCACCGAGGAAAAGCTTGCCCAGATCCGCGCCCTGAACGAGATCGCCGCCGCCCGCGGGCAGACGCTGGCCGAAATGGCGCTGGCATGGATCCTGAAGGACGGCCAGGTGACGAGCGTGCTGATCGGCGCGTCCCGCCCGGAGCAGATCCTGGACAACATCAAGGCACTGGACAACACCACCTTCACCCCCGAAGAGCTGCACGCAATCGATGCGGCATCGGGCTGCTGAGAAAGGACACATCATGCCCCACAAAACTGTATGGATCACCGGCGCGTCCTCCGGCATCGGGCGGGAGTTCGCCCGCCGCTATGCCCGGCTGGGTTTCCGGCTCATCCTGACCGCCCGCCGCCGGGAGCGGCTGGAAGCACTGGCCGCCGAGCTGGACGCAAACTACCACACCGAATGCCGCATCCTCCCGGCCGACCTCGAGCAGAATTCTGAGATCACCGCCCTCTGTGACGCGCTGGCCGATGAGCGCATCGACCTGTTCATCAACAATGCCGGTTTTGGCACCTGCGGTGCCTTTACCGAGACGGATGAGGTCAAGGAAATTTCCATGCTGCGGGTAAACGTGCTGGCCATGCACCGGCTGTTCAAGTTTACCCTGCGCAAGATGGAGGCCCAGGGCTTCGGCACCATCCTGAACGTGGCATCCTCGGCGGGCCTGCTGCCGGGCGGCCCCTATATGGCGGGGTATTACGCCTCCAAGGCATACGTTGTCAGCCTGACCCGGGGCGTGGCCGAGGAGCTGCGGGAGCAGCACAGCCCGGTCTACGTCTGTGCCCTCTGCCCCGGCCCCGTGGACACCGAGTTCAATGCCCGCGCCGACGTGGTGTTTGCCCTCAAGGGCATCACCCCCGAACTCTGCGTGGAGGAAGCCATGCGGGGGATGTTCCACCACAAGACCATCATTGTACCCAGCACCCTGATGCGCCTTGCCACCACCGCTCAGCGGCTCGTCCCCACCGCCCTGCTCATGCCCATCGTGGCACGGCAGCAGAAGAAGAAGCTGGGGGAAACAATGGAATTTCTATATCACTTCAATCAGACTCTCACCCACAGCATGGAGGGGTTTCTGGAGACAGCGGTGCCGCTGATCGCCGGACTGGCCGAGATCATCGGCCTGTTCATCATCGTCACCAGCCTTGCCAAAGCCACCTATCACTATGTGCGGGCTACCTTCTTCCATGACCGGCACGACTTCCACCACGAGATGTCCAGCGGCCTGACCACGGCGCTGGAGTTCCTGATGTCGGCGGAGATTGCCAAGACCTTCCTTTTGCAGAACCTGGAATCGGTGGTGCCGCTGGCGGCCACCTTTGCCCTGCGGGCCATGATGAGCCTGATGCTCCACTGGGAAATGGAGGGCGGGCACCGCTCTGGCCGCAAAAAGGCGGAAGCCCCCACCGACGAGGAAAAGAATGACTTATAAATCTTTCTGTTTTTCTTCTTTCCTCTCCTTGTGAAAAACGTAAAATCCATCCCTGAACGCTTGACAGTTTTGCACAAGAGGGCTATACTCTTGCCATCGAAAGCAAAGGCGCTGACGGAAGCAATTCCGCCAGCGCCTTTTGTGTTTTCGCCGGGTATTGCTCGGGAGGAATAGAGGGCCTCCTGAACAATGGCTCCCACGCGCGTTCGGTGCGGGGAACCCACTACAAATTGGGAGGGATATGTTATGTTCAGTTCCGTAAACACCTGCTGGGTGCTGGTTGCGGCGTTCCTGGTCTACTTTATGCAGGCCGGTTTCGCGCTGTGTGAAGCGGGCTTCACCCGCGCCAAGAACACCGGCAACATCCTGATGAAGAACATGATGGATTTCTGCATCGGCACGCCCTGCTACTGGATCATTGGCTTCGGCCTGATGTTTGGCGGCACCGGCGCGCTGATCGGCGGGTTCGACCCGTTCATTCAGGGCGATTACAGCCACCTGGGGCTCGATATCCCGCTGTGGGTATATATCGTGTTCCAGACCGTGTTCTGCGCCACGGCAGCCACCATCGTTTCCGGCTCCATGGCCGAGCGCACCAACTTCAAGGCCTACTGTGTTTATTCCGCCGCCATCTCGCTGGTGGTCTACCCCATCTGCGGCCACTGGATGTGGGGCGGCGGCTGGCTGCAGAGCATGGGCTTCCATGATTTTGCCGGTTCCGCAGCGGTCCACAATGTAGGCGGTGTCATTGCCCTGCTGGGTGCCGCAATGCTCGGCCCCCGCATTGGCAAGTACGACAAGGACGGCAACCCCCACGCCATTCCCGGCCACAACCTGACCGCCGGTGCCCTGGGCGTGTTCATCCTGTGGTTCTGCTGGTTCGGCTTCAACGGCGGCTCCTCCCTGAGTCTTGCCACCGACGAGGCCATGACCCTGACGGGCCTTGTCTGCTTCAACACCAACCTTGCCGCTGCAGTTGCCACCTGCGTGACCATGATCTTCACCTGGCTGCGGTACGGCAAGCCCGATGTCTCCATGACCCTGAACGGCTCTCTGGCCGGTCTGGTCGCCATCACCGCCGGTTGTGACACGGTCACTCCCTTCGGTGCTTTCTTCATCGGCTTTGTGGCCGGTATCCTCGTTGTTCTGAGTGTCGAGTTCTTCGACAAGATCGCCAAGGTGGATGACCCCGTGGGTGCGGTCTCCGTCCACTTTGTAAACGGCGTGTGGGGCACCATTGCCGTGGGTCTGTTCTCCAACGGCGGCGACGGCGTGGGCAAGGGCCTGTTCTACGGTGGCGGATTTGCACAGCTTGGCACCCAGCTGCTGGGCCTTGTCACCGTTGACCTGTACGTTGTGGTCGTGATGTTCATCATCTTCAAGATCATCGACAAGACCATCGGCCTGCGTGTCCCCGCCGAAGTAGAGATCGACGGCCTGGATATCCACGAGCACGGTCTGGCCTCCGCTTACGCCGGTTTCTCCATCTCCGATGCCAACGCTGCCGCCATGGTGCCCAACGAAAACACCGACCTGGGCGAGGATGACCCTGCCAAGGCAAGCGCCGTCCAGATGGATGCCGCCGTGCCGGTGGTCAAGGAGCCCGCTGTCATCCATGACGGTGTGTATGACACCGGAATGCACAAGGTCTCCATCATCGCAAAGCTGTCCAAGTTCGATCAGCTCAAGACCGCCCTGAACGATCTGGGCGTGACCGGCATGACCGTGACCCAGGTGATGGGCTGCGGCATCCAGAAGGGCACCAGCGAGAAATACCGCGGCGTACCTGTGGACTCCACCCTGCTGCCCAAGATCAAGGTGGAGGTCATCGTCTCCAAGATCAGCGTCGATTCCGTGGT
>CALDLZ010000375.1 GCA_937915335.1 uncultured Faecalibacterium sp. | reverse complement strand
GGCCGAAGCCGAGGGTGCGGTGCTGCTGGTGGCAGGTGACGCCACCCACCCGGAGGTGCAGGGCATCGTGGGACATACCCGGGGAGAGGTATTTGTTTTCAGCAATCTGGACGAGTTGAAGGCTTGGAAAGGTCCCTCTGACCCCCAAAAGCCCATTTTTGCGGTTGCACAGACCACATTTCAGGTGACAAAATGGCAAGAAAGTTCGGAGTTTCTCAAAAAAGCCTATACAAACGCCCGAATTTTTGATACAATATGTAATGCGACGTGGGCGAGGCAACAGGAAGCGGAAGACCTCAGCCAACAATGCGACATCATTGTTGTCATTGGCGGTCATCATTCTTCCAATACCCAAAAGCTGGTGCAGGTCGCCGCAAAGCATACGAAAGCCGTAACGGTCGAGACAGCGAGCGAACTTCGGCCGGAATGGTTTGTGAATGTGAAAACGGCGGGCGTGACAGCCGGGGCTTCAACGCCATCGTCTATTATTGAGGAGGTACTTAACAGTATGAGCGCAGAAATCAATGACAGCATGAGCTTCGAGGAGATGCTGAACGCATCCGAGGAGAAGCGTGTTCATGCAGGCAGTATTGTGAAAGGAATCGTGACCAGCATCTCTGCCAACGAGATCCAGGTGGATATCGGAGCCAAGCAGACCGGCTTTGTCAAGCTGAGCGAGCTGACCGATGATTCCTCCGCCAAGGTCGAAGACCTGGTGAAGGTTGGCGATGAGCTGGACCTCATCGTCGAGAAGGTTATGGATCAGGACGGCGTCATCCAGCTCTCCCGCAAGAAGCTCGCATCTCGCAAGGGCATGGAAGAGATCGCCAAGGCTGCTGAGTCCGGCGAGGTCGTCGAGGGCGATGTCACCGAGTTCAACAAGGGCGGCGTTGTCGTCAATGTCAAGGGTGTCAAGGTGTTCGTCCCTCGTTCTCAGGCCACTATGCGCCGCGACGAGGACTACACTGCTCTGGTTGGTCAGCATGTCAAGCTGGTCGTGACCGAGTGCTCCGGCCGCAAGATCGTCGGCAGCATCAACAAGGTCACCGCTGAGGAGAACAAGGCTAAGCGTGAGGAGTTCTGGGCAAACGTTGAGGTCGGCAAGACCTACACCGGCGTTGTCAAGAGCCTGACTTCTTACGGCGCATTCGTCGATATCGGCGGTGTGGACGGCCTGTGCCACATCAGCGAGCTGAGCTGGAATCGCATCAAGCATCCCTCCGAGGTTGTCTCCGTTGGTGACACCATCGAAGTGTATGTGAAGGATATCGACCGTGAGAATCATAAGGTTTCTCTGGGCTACAAGAAGGCTGAGGACAACCCCTGGGAGCAGCTGAAGAACAACTACCCCATCGGCAGCACCTTCCATGCTCCGGTCGTCTCCCTGACCAAGTTCGGTGCATTCGTCCGCATCCTGCCGGGTGTTGACGGTCTGGTTCACATCAGCGAGATCAGCAATGATCGCGTTGAGAAGGTTTCCGACGCACTGAAGGTCGGCGATATGGTCGATGTGAAGCTGCTGGATGTTGACTTCGATAAGAAGCGCATCAGCCTGTCCATGAAGGCTCTGCTGAACGACGACGCTGAGTAATCAGTCCGTGGTTCGCTAAAGTCTCAGACACAATGCGACTACAGCCCCGTTGCCGGGTAACGGCGGCGGGGCTGTTTTTTATTAAACCTCTCAGTCAAAGCCTTGCGGCTTTGCCAGCTCCCCTAATAGGGGAGCCCTTGGCAAAACCGGGAACTTTGGACTGGACGAGGAAGGTTCGACTGTATGATTAACTGGTTCAAGAAGCATTGGGAGGTAATCTCCTACCTGATCTTCGGCGTGCTGACCACCCTGCTGAACATCGTGCTGTATGCGCTGTTCAACCGGCTGTTCGGCTACACCGCCGCCAACAGCTGGGGCAACATTCTGGATAATGTCATCTGCATCCTGTTTGCCTATGCCACCAACCGGGCCTTTGTGTTCAACAGCAAAACCAGGGGCAGAGCCATGGCGAAGGAGTTTGGTGCATTTGTCACCTGCCGCTTGGGCACTATGGTACTGGATGCCGCCATTATGATGATCGGCGGAAACCTTCTGGCGGCTCAGGGCACGGCTTGGATGGAGAGCCTGCTGACGGGCGTGTTCACCCACCTGCACCCCGAAACGCTGGCGGGCATCACATCCACCGTGGTCCACACGGCGGATTCCAGTGCGGCAATCGCTGTCATCGGCGGTGCCGACGGCCCCACGGCTGTCTTTGTGGCCGCAGGTGCTGCCCAGTCCCTCTGGGGCCTGTGCGTCAAGGTGTTCTCGAACGTGATCGTTATCGTGCTGAATTATGTGTTCAGTAAGCTGATCGTGTTCAAAAAGAAGAAGTGAGATCGTTTTCCCGTCACAGGCGGGAAAATGATCCGAATATAATTTTGGAGGTACGGTATTATGAAACGTGGTTTGAAAGGTTTTGCATTCCTGGTTTCCGGTCTGGTCCTGGGCATCATTGGTGCCACCGCTTCTGTAACGGCAATCGCACTGAGCGCTGTGGGCATGGCAAAAGTCCGCCGTGCCAGCAAGAATTGATGGAGGAAAACAACATGACCCGTGAAGAGATTCTCTCCCATGTCGATCACACCCTGCTGAAGCCCGAGGCAACCTGGCCCCAGATCCAGACCATCTGCGATGAGGCCATCGCCAACCACACCGCATCCATCTGCATCAACACCTGCTATGTCAAACAGGCTGTGGAATATATGGCAGGCCGCATCCCGGTGTGCTGTGTAGTCGGCTTCCCTCTGGGTGCAATGGACACTGAGTCCAAGGCATTCGAGGCCAAGAAGGCCATTGAGAATGGCGCTTCCGAGGTGGACATGGTCATCAACATCGGCCGCCTGAAGAATAAGGAGTATGACGCTGTCCGTGAGGATATCCGTGCTGTCAAGCAGGCTGTGGGCGATAAGGTGCTCAAGGTCATCATTGAGACCTGCCTGCTGACCGACGAGGAAAAGGAAAAGATGTGCGACATCGTCTGCGAGGCAGGCGCTGACTACATCAAGACCAGCACTGGCTTCTCCACCGCAGGCGCAACCTTCCACGATGTGGAGCTGATGGTCAAGGGTGTGCATGGTCGCTGCAAGGTCAAGGCCGCTGGCGGCATCTCCACCGTGGAAGATATGGAAAAGTTCCTCGCTCTGGGTGCTGACCGTCTGGGTACTTCCCGCGCTGTCAAACTCCTGAACGGCGAGCAGGCCAAGGGCTACTAAGAAATAAAGTTTATCAATTTTAGCGTCTTGTCTAAAATAAGTCGGACTGTTATTGACAATTCGACGAAGAGATGATAAGATACTTCTCGGAAAACAACTGAATACCGACTTATCAAGAGCGGCTGAGGGGACAGGCCCTGTGAAGCCCGACAACCTGTGCGATGAGCATAAGGTGCCAAATCCTGCGGGAAAACCGAAAGATAAGAGTGCAACGCTCAGAGCTTCGGTTCTGAGCGTTTTTGTTTGCGCGAATTCTTGATGGACGTGTATGAAGCTGTAGAAGAATTCACCACACACATGGAGGACAAATTTATGGCAAGACATCTGTTTACTTCCGAGTCCGTCACCGAAGGGCATCCCGACAAGATCTGCGACCAGATCTCCGATGCCATTCTGGACGAGATCCTGACCCACGATCCCGACGCACGCGTGGCCTGCGAGACCTGCGCTTCCACGGGCATGATCCACATTATGGGCGAGATCACCACCAGCTGCTATGTCGATTTCCAGAAGATCGTCCGCGAGGTCGTCTCTGACATCGGCTATACCCGCGCAAAGTTCGGCTTTGACGCCGATACCTGCGCTGTCATCTCCAACATCGACGGCCAGAGCCCCGATATCGCACTGGGCACCAACGATCAGGTGGGCGGTGCAGGCGACCAGGGCATGATGTTCGGCTATGCCTGCGACGAGACCCCCGAACTGATGCCCATGCCCATCAGCCTGGCCCACAAGCTGGCCAAGAAGCTGACCGAGGTGCGCAAGAGCGGCGAGCTGGATTACCTGCGCCCGGACGGCAAGAGCCAGGTCACCGTGGAGTACGACGAGAATAACAAGCCTGTCCGTGTGGACACTGTTGTTATCTCGAGCCAGCACAGCGAGACCGTGCCTATGGAGCAGCTGCGTGCTGACATCATGGAGAAGGTCATCAAGGCCACCATCCCCGCCGAGCTGCTGGACGAGAACACCAAGTACTACATCAACCCCACCGGCCGCTTTGTCGTGGGCGGCCCTCAGGGCGATTCCGGCCTGACCGGCCGTAAGATCATCGTCGATACCTACGGCGGCTATGCACGCCATGGCGGCGGCGCATTCTCCGGCAAGGATCCCAGCAAGGTGGACCGCAGTGCCGCTTATGCGACCCGCTGGGTGGCTAAGAACATCGTGGCTGCCGGTCTGGCAAAGCAGTGCGAGGTGCAGGTCGCTTACGCCATCGGCGTGGCAAAGCCTGTGTCCATCATGGTGGACACCTTCGGCACCGGTACTGTGGCCGACGAGAAGATCGAACAGGCTGTGGAGAAGGTCTTTGACCTGACCCCTGCCGCCATCATCCGTGACCTCGACCTGCGCAAGCCCATCTACCGCAAGCTGGCCGCTTATGGTCATATGGGCCGTGAGGATCTGGGCGTGAAGTGGGAGAACACTGACCGCGTGGAGGAGCTCAAGGCTGCCGTGGCTGAGCTGTAAATAAGGCAAAACGAGAGAGCGGAGCTGTACACCCGGAAGGGTACGGCTCCGCTCTTTTTTGATATGATCACGACAAAACGCAAAAGAAAAAGCACCTTGAATTGCTTCAAGATGCTTGGTGGTTGCGGGGGCCGGATTTGAACCAACGACCTTCGGGTTATGAGCCCGACGAGCTACCAGACTGCTCCACCCCGCGATATTTACTTGTCTGCGTCAGCCTCTCGCTGACTGCTCAAGTATAATACCACAGGGCGGGGTGAATGTCAAGGGGTTTCAGAAAGTTTTTTACTTTTTCTTTCTGGGGTGGCGGGCACGGTAGAAGATCACGCCGCAGATGGCACCAATGAGGATGGCGGGCCATGCGCCCACAAGGAACACCACCACATTCTGCGCGCCGGAGACGAAGCCGGACCAGCCATTGCGCAGAGCGTCCAGCAGCTTGGAGCCGAAGCTGTTGCTGGTGGGGGTCAGGGTCTCCACTTCGTTCAGGGTGACGTAGACGGTGCAGCAGGAGACCTGATTGCTGTACCAGTCCAACTGGCTCTGCCAGCTCTCGATCTGATACTGCACGTCACTCAGATTGGATTCGATCTCCAGCAGATCGGCCAGGGTGTCGGCCTGAGCCTGCAGTTCCTGCAGGCGGTCCCGCTGGG
>CALDLZ010000374.1 GCA_937915335.1 uncultured Faecalibacterium sp. | reverse complement strand
GGGCTGTGGAGAACGACCTGCTCAAGGCCACGAAGGATAACGGTGAAGCTTATGAGAAGACTGATTCTGTGAGTAAGCTCGAGGTTATCAAGGCTTGGAACAAGGCAACATCTAAACAGTAAGAACCCCTCAGGCGCTATGCGCCAGCCCCCCTAATAGTGGGGCCCTTGGCAGTACCCACAAACTTATCCATTATGCCAAGGCCGCCCCTATTAGGGGCGGTGGCAATGCGTTAGCATTGACGGTGGGGTTTCTCATACGCCATTCCCTGAATATTCCCAATAAACCGTGGAAGCGCCTCATCCTTTGCCGGATGGGGCGCTTCCGCGTTCTACCACATACAAACTAAAAAAGCGCTTCCCCGTGCAGGTGGGGAAGCGCTCTTTTGTCCTTTTCAGGACAGGGTAAATGATAAGAAGGTAAATGAAGAAAATAGCATAATAATAGAAGGATGAACAACAGGAGAGGGGAAGAAAGCGCGTCGTTTCACTTTGTATCCAACCAGCGGTCCTGTTGGATACAAGATAACACTTTTCACAAAAAAATACAAGGGCTTTTTTGAAAAAAGTTCTCTTGTTCGAGCAAAAAGTGTAAATTTGGCACAACGCACAAAAATGGGAGAGCGATATCGGACAAAGTGATGAAACAAGCACGCCTTGCCGGCAAGCTGATTCTTTACAAGCGAGTGCGGCTGTGATAAGATGGATACATCTATGAGAAAAGAACGTTCTGCGGCCCGGAAGGGAGCGGAGCGGGCAAAAGTGAGGAATAAAATGGAACAGACGATCGCACAAAATAAGGCCCCGCGCTTTGGCGGGCGGGCCCCGCTGTTCAGTCAGCGTGACCTGCTCAAGCTGGTGGGCCCCCTGCTGGTGGAGCAGCTGCTGGCTGTGACGGTGGGCATGGCCGATACCATGATGGTCTCCCGCTGCGGCGAGGCCGCCATCTCAGGCGTGAGCCTGGTGGATATGATCAACAACCTCATCATCGTGCTGTTTGCGGCGCTGGCCACCGGCGGCGCGGTGGTGGTCAGCCAATATCTGGGGGCCAAAGAGCAGAAGCACGCAGATGCAAGCTCGGGCCAGCTGATCCTGCTCAGTGCTCTGCTGGGTCTGGGTGTGGGTCTGTTTTGCTTTGTGCTGGCCCGCCCCATGATCAAACTCTGCTACGGCAGCATTGATGCCGACGTGCTGGAAGCCGGTGTGCTCTACCTGCGCATCACGGCGGTGAGCTATCCGTTCCTGGCGCTGTATAACGCCGGTGCGGCGTTGTTCCGCAGTATGGGGAACTCCAAGATCTCCATGCAGATCAGCATTTTAATGAATATCATCAACATCGTGGGCAATGCCATCTGTATCTTTGTGCTGGGCATGGGGGTGGACGGTGTTGCCTGGCCCAGTGTCATCTCCCGTGCCGTGGCGGCGGTGCTCATTCTGGCCCGCTGCTACCAGAAGGGCCACATGCTCACCGTGCCCAAGACCGTGAAACTGGACGGCCGGATGGCAAAGCGCATCCTGGGCATCGGGATTCCCTCAGCCTTCGAGAACAGTCTGTTCCAGGCGGGCCGCATTCTGGTGGTCAGCATGATCTCCACCTTTGGCACGGTTCAGATCGCTGCAAACGCTGTGGCAAACAATCTGGACGGCATGGGCTGCATCCCCGGTCAGGCCATCAGTCTGGCGATGATCACGGTCGTGGGCCGCTGCATCGGTGCGGGCGATAACGAGCAGGCCATCCACTACACCT
>CALDLZ010000373.1 GCA_937915335.1 uncultured Faecalibacterium sp. | reverse complement strand
GACTCTCAGGGTAAGAAGATGGGCAAGACCGCCGGCAATGCTGTCTGGCTCGACCCCAACAAGACCAGCCCCTTCGAGTTCTACCAGTACTGGCGCAATGTCGGCGATGCTGATGTGATGAAGTGCATCCGGATGCTGACCTTCCTGCCGCTGGAGCAGATCGACGAGATGAGCACCTGGAAGGATCAGCGCCTGAACGAGGCCAAGGAGATTTTGGCTTATGAGCTGACCAAGATGGTTCACGGCGAGGAAGAGGCCGAGAAGGCACAGAACGCTGCCCGTGCCCTGTTCAGCGGCGCTGCTGATACCGAACATATGCCCACCACGCAGCTGACCGAGGCTGACCTGACCGATGGTTCCATTGGCATCCTGACGCTGATGGTCAAGGCTGGCCTGGCTGCTTCCAATGGCGAAGCCCGCCGTCTGGTTACCCAGGGCGGTGTTCTGGTCGATGGCGAAAAGGTGGCCGCTCCCACTGTCAGCTATACAGCTGACCAGCTGAAGAATGGCATCGTCATCAAGAAGGGCAAGAAGGTCTACCATAAGGTGACTCTGTAACATCAAAACAGCATAAAAAGCCCGGCGGCATCGAAACGGATGCCGCCGGGCTTTTTGCATCTAATATTCAGGAAAGGGGAGAGAACTTACAGCTCAAAGGCTTTTTTCAGCACATCGTAAGCGGAATCCTCGTTCTCACTGCGCACCAGCAGAGAAATATCCAGATCGCTGGTGGTGATAAGCAGAACCTCGATACCGGCAATGGCCAGTGCGTTCAAGGCACGTGCTGCCACACCACAACTGGTGACCATGTCCTCGCCGAACAGATTGAGCTTAGAATAGCCGACGCTGATCAGCGGGGAAGCCTTAGCCTCCTTATCGAGGTTTGCAGCAGAGATGGCCTTCATCACCAGCGGCAGATCGCTGGCGGAAGCGGTAAAGCTGAAATCGATGCTGGTACCGTGGGGGGCGCTCTGACTGATCATGTCTACCACCACACCGGTATCGGCAAAGATCTGCAGGTAACGGGCCAGGCTGTTGCCCTTGAACTCTACATCCTGCACACTGATCATCATCAGGCTGGGCTCAATGTTGATTTTGGAAACACCATACATAATGAACACTCCAATCTGCCCGAACGGGCTGCAAGGTGGGAAAGCCGCAGAGCTTACATCTCTGCAATCATGTTACCCATATTGTACAGGCCCGGCTCCTTTTTTGCAAGATAAACAGCAGCATTTACCGCACCATTTGCAAAAATACTGCGGGAATAAGCGGTATGTTTTAGGGTGATGACTTCATCCTGACCGCAGAACAGTACCTCGTGGTCACCCACGATGCTGCCGCCGCGCACGGAACTGATGCCGATTTCCTTCGGGTCGCGCTTCTGACGCACAGAGGAACGATCATACACATAGTGATACTCGCCATTATTCTCTTCGTTGATAGCATCGGCCAGCATCAGAGCGGTGCCGCTGGGGGCATCCAGCTTGTTGTGGTGGTGCTGCTCGACGATCTCCACGTCAAAGTCTGCGCCCAGAATGGCAGAAGCCTTCTTACACAGCTCGGACAGGACATTGATACCGATGGACATGTTGGCACTCTTGAACACAGGCACGGTGCGGGACAGCTGAACGACCTTCAGCTGAAGTTCCTCGGAAAGACCGGTGGTGCAGACTACAATAGGCATTTTATGGGCTTCGCAGTAAGCCAGAGCCTTTTCCACGGCGGCGGGAGCACTGAAATCAATGATAACGTCACCCTTGCCGTCCAGCTTTT
>CALDLZ010000372.1 GCA_937915335.1 uncultured Faecalibacterium sp. | reverse complement strand
ACGTTGTTTTGTCGTGCAAACAATATTTTAGCAGGGAGGAGGGGAGAGTGCAAGAGACAAAGAGCCCGGACAAGTTATACAATTTCCGCCCGGTGATAAGAAAACTGACTTTTGGTCATTTTTTGCCTTGACAGTTTGCGCTGGGCGGTTATAATAGTGCTTGCTCAGAAGTGACCGTGAGTCATTTTTGAAACCGAAACCATCAACTTTCTTATGGAGGGTTCCAATGAAAAAGATCGCACAGGGCATCGTGCGTCTGCGCAAGCTGATCTTGACAGTGGCTATCCTGCTGTTGATCCCTTCCGCAATCGGCGCGGTTGCCACCCGCATCAATTACGACGTCCTTACCTATCTGCCGCAGGAGCTCGACTCCATGATCGGCGAGGTAGCCCTTGAGGACGACTTCCATCTGGCATCCACCGGCATGATCACGGTGGAGGGCCTGCCCACCAATGAACTGATCGCCATGAAGAAGGACATCGAGGCAGTGCCCGGTGTCACCCAGACCTTCTGGCTCAGTGATGTCATCGACCCCAGCATCCCCACCGAGATGCTGCCGGCATCCGTCCAGCAGTTCATGTTCGGCAAAAACGATTCCACGATGCTCATCGTCCGGTTCGATGGCCCCAGCGCCAGCGACGAGACGATGAACGCCGTCAAACAGATCAAAAAGGTGCTGCGCCATGACTGCTACTTCGGCGGCATGAGCGTCATCCTGCAGGATACCAAGGCACTGATCAATGAGGAAATGCCGCTGTACATCCTGTGCGCCGTGGGTGCCAGCATGCTGGTGCTGTTCCTCTCGCTGGAAAGCACCATTACGCCCGTGCTGTTCATGCTGGGTCTGCTGTTCCCCATCGTGTACAACTTCGGCACCAACATCTTCCTGGGCCAGATCAGTTACATCACCGAGGCCTTGTCCACGGTGTTGCAGCTGGGCGTTACGATGGACTTCTCCATCTTCCTGCTCCATCGTTATCAGGAGGAAAAGGAACTCCGTTCCTCCAATGAGGAAGCCATGGTGACCGCCATCTGCAAGACCATGACCTCCATCTCCGCTTCCTCCCTGACCACCATTGCGGGCTTCCTGGCACTGTGCGCCATGCGCCTGACGCTGGGCCGCGATATTGGTATCGTCATGGCAAAGGGCGTGGCGCTGGGCGTTATCTGCACCGTTGTCATCCTGCCTGCCCTGATCCTGACCTTTGATAAGCAGGTCGAAAAGTATAAGCACCGCACCATCGTCCCAAAGCTGACCAAGCTCAGCTATTTCGTCTCCAAGCACTCGGTGCCCATCGTGGTCATCTTCCTGGTACTGCTGGTTCCCTTTGTGGTGGCTCAGCAGAAGACAGAGGTCTACTACACCCTGTTTGATTCCCTGCCTCAGGATCTGACCGGCATCGTTGGCACCAACAAGCTGGGTGAGGATTTCGGTATGACC
>CALDLZ010000371.1 GCA_937915335.1 uncultured Faecalibacterium sp. | reverse complement strand
AAGAGCATCCCACGCACGATTCAATACACGATAGTCTGCAGCAAAAGCGTCCTTCTCTTTGTTTGTCGGGAGACACTCCTGCGCTGCCATCAAGCCTTCCCAGCCTTCGATGGTTCTGTCGATGCCCATGAAATAGCTCAGGCACTTTTTGAGAAGGGCCGGAAGCTGCTTCTTGATTTCTTCGATGTTTGTGATGATGCGTCGCATGCTGTTCTCATCGAAATCGAGAGCCTTTGCTACATCATCGAAGATACCAATATAGTCAACGATCAGACCATGCGTTTTACCCTGATCATAGGTTCTGTTAGTGCGGCAGATGGCCTGAAGGAGCGTGTGGTCCTTCATAGGCTTGTCAAGGTACATCGCCTGAAGAATAGGAGCATCAAAGCCGGTCAGCAGCTTTGCAGTAACAATGACGAGTTTGAGCGGGCTGTTTGGATCACGGAAATAATCCAGAACTTTGCTTTCTTGATCACGGTCACGGCGATATTTCTTATAACGATCTTCTTTGTCGTTGTTCGTGTCCATGACGATGGTGGTCGCTTCCTCTCCGAGGAGCTCATCAAGGACGGCTTTGTACATCAGGCAGCATTCACGGTCATAGACAACCACCTGACCCTTATAACCGTTAGGTTCGATCTTTTCCTTGAAGTGTTTTGCAATATGCTCGCATACTTTACGAATACGGGCCGGGTTATACATGATAGCTTTCATGTTGACACGGCGGGACAGCTCGTTCTTTTCGTCCCTTGTAAGACCTGCTTCATCGGTCATTGCATCGAATTCACAATTCAGCTTGTCTTTGTCCACATGAAGCTCAACCGGAACAGGTTCAAAGTGAAGCGGTAGCGTTGCGCCGTCACGAATAGAATCAGAGAAGGAGTAACGGCTCATGTATCCGGTACGGTCCTCTTCGGCACCAAAGGTGGCAAAGGTGTTCTTATCCACACGATTGATAGGAGTACCTGTCAGGCCGAAGAAGAATGCGTTCGGGAGGGCCATACGCATCTTTTCACCGAGGTCGCCTTCCTGAGTCCTGTGCGCTTCATCGACCATAACAATGATGTTGTCGCGAGCGTTCAGTTCACCGCTGACCTCACCAAACTTAAAGATGGTAGTAATGAGGATTTTACGCATATCGCCACGGAAGAATGAAAGCAGTTCTTCCCTCGTGGCTGCGCTGGTGAGATTAGGGATATCTGAGGCGTTAAATGTGGCAGTAATCTGCGTCTCAAGGTCAATGCGGTCGTCCACAATAACGACTGTCGGATTCTTGAGCTCTGGAATCATACGCAGTTTCTGAGCAGCAAACACCATCAGCAGTGACTTGCCGGAACCTTGGAAATGCCAGATAAGGCCCTTCTTGGGATACCCGGCCACAACACGGTCGACGATCATATTTGCGCCTTCAAACTGCTGATAGCGACAGATGATTTTATACTTGCGATACTTTTTGTCCGTTGCAAACATGGTGAAGAACTGGAAGATATCCATAACCTTTTCAGGGGTAATCATATCCTCAATACTGATCTTCACATCAGCAAGGCCACCTTCGGCTTTGTGGGTTGCTGTATGCCACGGGCCCCACATATTAATAGGCATGTTAATGGAGCCATATCGATAGCACTTTCCTTCAGTTGCAAAGTTGAATACATTCGTTACGAACATAGCAGGGATGCTTTTCTCGTAAGCGGCGATGTCCCCGGCAGCGTCCAGCCATGTAATTGCGCTGCGGACGGGAGTCTTGAGCTCACCAACGGCAATCGGAAAGCCATTGATAAGAAGAACGATATCGAGTCGCTTTCCACCTTCGGCCTGGGGATACACCCACTGATTCGTGACGACATATTCGTTCAGAGCAAGGTCCTCTTTACGCATTGTTCCAAAGAAACGAATAGGTACCATGCGGCCATCCTTACCGAAGGGATAGGAGTTTTCCTCAAAGATCATCTTCTTGAAAACCTCGTTCTGGGTAACGAGGTTGTGGGGCTGAACGGAGAGGATAACGGTTCTCAGTTTATATATGACCTCATCTGCACGAGACGGGTCCTCTGCGATTTCGGGGTTTAATCTAATCAGGGCTTCTTTTACCATAGGCTCGGCCAGCACATCCGAATGCATACGAGGGAGCTCCTCGGCAGGGATATACTTCCAACCATTGCTTTTCAGGGTGGAAATGATCATCTGCTCAATGGTATTATCTTCGTTAAAAGTCATTGCCATATTATTTCCTCCATAGCTTGTCGATTATATCGTATCAAATTAGCTGTACCAAAAAACGGACTCAAAACAGCTTTGATTGGATTTCTTGCTGGACACCTCGCCAGCCTTCCTCGGCTGCAGCGATGGTTTCTTTGTAGAACTTCAGACCGGTGTTGTACTCTTCGATTAGAGCGTCCTGCGCTTCAAGTGGCAAAACCGGAACTTCCAACTCAATAATATCCTTGTAGTTGATGTTTACCACCACAGTTCCTCTTTGCAAACTTTGAAGCATCTTTATTCCTACCGGGGACTCAAGGAAAAGTTTCAGGTAAGCTCCACGCAGCATGTCTTTCGGCCTGATCACGTTAATGTTCGCAGATGGGATACAGATCATCTGCTGTTTTTCAAAGACTGCGATTTTGACTGTAGTTCCTCTGGCTGTTACAAGAACATCTCCATCTTCCAGAATGTAGCGTGATACTTTTCTTTCTTCTTCCTCGATTTGGTCGAGGTTCTCATAGTCGATTCCAGTGTCGGTGATGTTTGAAATGTTGATAACCGCTACATTACCGTTTTTAGCTTTTGCATTTACGGCCTTGCCACGAAATACTGTCGCTGCATCCTTCAAGCGCAGCTTCTTTACCGGGGAGGTGGAGAAGGCCTTGATGTCTTCGTCCTCTTCGGAAAAGGCCATGTCTATGTTCCAACCGTTGAGGTCGGCAAATTCATCGCTGAAGAGAAGAATCTCGTTTTTTACCACGAGGTTTTTGCACGGCGAAGTCTTACGGATTGGTTTGTCCGATTCGTACTGCCTCAGAACCACATCATCTGTCCTTCCAGTGGAGAACACAAACAAGTAGGTGCGGATGGACGTATATGGTGTGAATAAACCTGCTGGCAAAGCACTTATTTCCTTTATTTTATAGTTTTTCTCAATGTATTCTCTGAGAGAAGCTGTGCTGCCGCCGCCGAACGTTATCTTTGCAGGAAGCACCATTACGAGATTGCCGTCCATATTAATGTGGTAAAGCAGATTCTGCACGGCAATCAGATCGGGCTCCCGGCTGATGAAATCTTCACCGTTTACAAGTGCTCGTCCACCGAAAACCGGGATACAGAGGATAAGATCATATTTCTCGGTTGTGAAGCCGTAGCTGTAAATATCAGCGGCAAGCAGTTTCGCGTTCTTGATCCCTGCATACACGACCGAAAGCAACTCAGTTTTTATTGCTTGACGAGAGGTCAGTGTAAATTGGACCTTCGGGTTGGATTCAATCACGTCGAGCAAGGACGGCCCGTATTGCTCACATTCGGTAACCAGAATCTTGCTGGTATCCGCTTCGATATACTCAGAAAACTTTTCAACCAATACATCTGGAGCGAAAAGCTCTCTGCCGTCGTTCGCAATATTTATAAAGGAAAGAATGCCTCG
>CALDLZ010000370.1 GCA_937915335.1 uncultured Faecalibacterium sp. | reverse complement strand
ATCACCTCAATAGTATTGTATCGTTCTTGTACAAAGAACGGTATAACATCATTGTTCTTGTGAAATTGTCCTATCATGCCGATTTTTAGGATTTTACAGGTGTACTCGGTCAAGTTATAAAAAAACGGTAACTTGTCCGGGTGATTCTATGCGCCATCCAGTCACAGTTACCGTCTGCGGAGGGTAACTGTGATTTTTTATTGGGGTAACGCATCAAAAAAAGCCTGTCTGCTGCCGCAGATCCTATTGCCTCGGAACAGGCACAATCGTTCCGTTTAGCCACCATCAATCGTGCTGATATTCTATATTGCGCCAGCTTCCCACTATGGGAGGCTGGCGTTTTTGCGCTTTTGGAGCCAAAGTGCCGCAGTCCGCCGTCTCTCCTATGATGCAGCAGCAAACTTTATATTTGGGAGGGAAAGTCATGCTCGATCATAAGAAGAAAGCGATTACGGAACATTGGCAGTTTTGCCCTAAGTGCAATATAAAACTCTATCGAATGACCACCGACTGCACCGGATTCATCCATATAAAATGCTGGCGTTGCCGGAAAATGTTATGGCTCGACCTTTCCATTCGAGCCAAGTAAGTATCAGCTTTATAAAATAATCGGGTGCATTGCACTCTGAATATGGACTGTTAGCACCGAGCAACGGGCCATTGCCGCAAGGCAATGTATGAAACGTAGCACCAAATGGCCGGGCAGCAGCTTGACTGAAAGATTTTCATTGAAGAATCTTTCGGTCGGCTGTTGTCCGGCTATTTTTTAGCTTCAGATGGCCTGCTCCCGAAAAGGAGCAGGTTTTATGTTTACTCTCTTTTCGTGGCTGCCACAAGTAGCGAAATATCCGTAGCATCTCCAAATTTTCAACTTTTCACTTTTTATCGAAAATTTGGAGGTTACACATGGGCTTTAATTATGGTTTGGAAAAGAAGAACTTTGACCGTCAGTGGGCTATCATGCGCAAGCAATATGAGGACGCTGGCATGAGTATTGAAGCGATTCAGGCAATGTATGAATATGACTGGTCTGTTTTCAATGCTGCACGTTCATACCAGAACCACACGCAGGAGATCGCCGCTCCGTCCTTCGAGCAGGGCGAAGAAGCCTACTCGCCCCTTATGAACAAATATCAGGAAGCCATTTCCGTTACCGAACACTACCGCGAAACCAAGAGCCGCTTCACATGGATTGGCGAAATCGAGGACGAACGGCTGCTGTCTGCTCTTGAAAATTTGAAAGACGAAGATTTGGAAATCATCACCATGTACGCTTACGAAGGATATGACATCACTGAAATTTCTAAAGTCTACGGCGTATCTCGACCCACTATTAGCATCAAAATCAAGCGAATTACTAAATTTTTGAAAAACTTCAATTTCAATGCTACGAATTGACCTTTCTCGATGCCTACCAAGTGAGAGGACAATTCACCGGATGGCAAAAGCCGCTGGGCAAAACGTCCGCGCTCATGTTCTTTGAAAATTGAATAGTTCCTTCATCTGGTACTCCGATAATGATACTTCTGTAATTCGCAGCCCGGTCATAAAGCAGACGGGGTGGCTGAAATGCCAATGAAGCGGTACAAATCCGCTGCCAGATGTTTATGCCCCACTCGCAGGGAGCCGAGGGCGAATATGCGAGACCTTAACTTATTAAATCAGGCGTGGCCGGACGCTGTTTTCGGTCTTCGTCCACGCCTGTTCTTTTTACTTATCCGAACATCCACCTTTTATCGTACATAGGAGGTTTATTTCATGGACGATTTTACCCCTACCGCGCAGGAACTTGAAATCTATGAGGAAATGGAACTTACTCCCGAAATGGTAAAGTCCATCCGCACCCTCTGCGGTGTCTGCTTGCGCCACTTTGTTGAATCCAAGGCGTTCAAAATCGCCATTGTCCCCAGCGCAGACAAGAGCATGGACACTTGCACGGTCTGCCAGACCCGGCGCGGCCATGACTACGTTGTGATAAACCGCTGAACAAGCACACCGTCCACTGCCAAGGAGGTACAGCGGACGGTGTACATATTGAAGAAGGAGGTCAACTTTTGCTTCAAAATTGGAAATTTCAACGCGGAGATATTTACTTCACCCGGTTCGAGAATGCCACAGGTTCAGAGCAGAGCGGCAACCGTCCGGCAGTCGTGCTGCAAAACGATGTAGGCAACTTTTACTCGCCCACGCTGATCGTTGCCACGCTGACGAGCAAAACGACCAAGAAGTACACCCAGCCGACACACTGCTACCTGAACAATGCTGCATTGTCTGTTCCGTCCATCGTGCAGGCCGAGCAGATTTTCACCATCGACAAGAGCCGGATACTGAAATTCCTCGGACACCTCACCCCGGAGGAAATGAGCCGGGTAGATGATGCCGTAAGAACAAGCCTTGCACTCAATCCGATGGGGAGCATCCAAAAGCTCGCACCCATCATCCGCTCTACGGCGGCTTACGCGCCGCCTGAAGTGGTCGATGGCAAGCCGCCCGTCTATCCCTATACGCCCATCAAATCGTCTTTTGAGGACGCTGGAACGGTCGAGGATATGATGCTGTACACCGAACTGGAATCTGCGGTACACGCGATGATTCAGCGGCTGGAGTACAGCTTCACTTTTAACCCCTGCCTGCTTGTCAGCCCCAAGCGGCAACAGCAGGTCACTGAAATTCTGAAAGAAGCCGAAACGTACATCTGGAGGATCAAGGAGGAAATGCGATGCGCCTGAAAGACAACAACAATCCCTTCATTGGTGTCAACCCACCGTATCAGCTCATGGTCATCCACAGCAGCAAGCTGGTCTATCCCCGCGAACTGTATCAGCGCGGTGTGGAGCGCAAGCGCGTGGAACTGATTGCCGCCCATTTCAACGAATATGTGGCGAACGAGCCGAAGGTCAGTTTCCGTAACGGAAAATTCATCGTAACCGATGGGCAGCACACCATTGAGGGACGTATCCTGCGGAACGGCGGCAAAGACCTCCCGATTCTCTGCAAGGTGTACACAGGCATGACCGTCCAGCAGGAAGCCCTGCTCTTTGCCGAGCAGAACGGCTTTTCCGCTCCGCTGACCGCTGGCATCAAGCTCCGTGCCAAAGTCGTGGGCGGTGATTCTGTTTCCAAGGCATTTCTCGCGGCCACCAACCGGGTGGGTCTGAGCCTCAACTATGACAGCCAGCAGTTGACCGATTACCGCATTGGCTGCGTAGGAACCGCTTTCCGGCTGTATAAGCAGATGGGCGAGCCTCTCTACTGTGAAACCATGCGGCTCATTGTGGACGCATGGGAAGGCAAGCCGGATTCGTTCCGGGCATCTGTCCTCAAAGGCATGATGCACTTCGTAGAACTGTACCACGGCGAGTTCAGTGAGGAGCGGCTGCTCCGTGCGCTGCGCAGCATCCACCCAGTCGATATTTACCGTATCGGGCAGGATGATCCTGCTAAGCTGCATGGATGGAAGAAATACGTTTTCCCCATCTACACGGCTTACAATGGCAAGTGCAGAAAAGACGCACTGCCGATGAAATTCTGATATTTACAGGCATCCCTCCCTTATACAGCAAGGGGCATCCGCTTGACGCAGATGCCTCTTGCTACATATCAAAACACAATATATATATTTTCTTTGCATATCACCCACAACATTTTGAGAAAAAGAGGTAATATATGCACTCTCAATTTACTTCGTATGACCAGTTGCCCATCACACTGACAGCAGATCATGTCGCTGCCGCGCTGGGTATCTCCCGCGCCAATGCTTACATCCTGCTTCGTTCCGATGGCTTTCCCACGCTCCACATCGGCAAGCGGATGGTCGTTCCCAAAGACTGCTTTCTTCAGTGGATCACCGACAGCGTAAACGGCTGATTTGACATCCTTGATTCAAGAGGTTTCTTTTTCTATACTATTCACGAAACAACTTGATATCGGAAAGGGGGCATATATGCCTAGCAAACGTTCACACGGCGAGGGTACGCTTC
>CALDLZ010000369.1 GCA_937915335.1 uncultured Faecalibacterium sp. | reverse complement strand
AGTTACCGGGGACAGAACCGCAAGTATTCACGTCACGCGTTGGCGGGTGAGGCCATTTTGCGGTGGCTGAAATGCCCCGACGGGCTTGCATCGGTAGCAGGAGCACACCACGGCAAGCCACAAACCGGAAAGGACGTATTCGACCAGCTGGGCGATGAGGAAGAAGAAGGTTGCTGGGAATCCAACTACTGGCCCGAGGGTGAGCAGAAATTCTGGGAGAGCTGCTGGCGGGAATTGTTTGATTACGCTTTGCAGGAAAGCGGCTTTTCCAGTGTGGCTGAGCTGCCGCAGCTGACCATCCCGGCTGAGATCCTGCTGACCGGCCTGCTCATCATGGCGGACTGGATCGCCAGCAACACCCGCTACTTTCCGCTCATCCCGGTGGAAGAGGTGGGCAGTGATGATCTGTACCCCGCCCGTGTCGATTGGGCGTGGAAAGAATTGGATTTAACCTCCCCGTGGGAAGTGTTGATGGATGTGAGTGACCCGAAAGCTTTTGAGCAACGGTTTGGCTTCCCACCCAATGAAGTCCAACGGGCTATGCTCAAAGCTGTCAGTCAGGCGCAGGAGCCGGGCGTGTTCATTCTGGAAGCACAGATGGGCGTGGGCAAGACGGAAGCTGCATTAGGGGCGGCAGAGATTCTGGCGAATTACGGCGGTGAAGGCGGTGTCTTTTTCGGTCTGCCAACTCAGGCCACAGCCAACGGAATTTTTGGACGGTTGCTGGAATGGGCCGAAAAGCGATCGGATGGGCTGGAGCATTCCATCAAGCTGGCCCACGGCATGGCCGAACTGAACGAAACCTACATCCGATTGCAGCAGGAAACCGTGCAGGTGGAGGATGATCTGGAGGCCGACCCCGATGCTGACCCGGAGAGTCGGGTGATGGTACATCAGTGGTTCCGGGGCAATAAACAGGGCTTGCTGGCTGATTTCGTCATTGGTACGGTGGATCAGCTGCTGATGGCGGCATTACAGCAAAAACATGTGATGCTGCGCCATCTTGGCCTTGCGGGCAAGGTGGTGGTCATCGATGAGTGTCACGCCTACGATGCTTACATGAACTGCTACCTTGACCGGGCACTGACCTGGCTGGGCCGGTACAAGGTGCCGGTGATCTTGCTTTCGGCCACCCTGCCCGCCAAGCGCCGGGTGGAGCTGGTCAAGGCATATCTGAACGGAAAGTCCATCCCGGACGGCCCGCGGCAGACCTGCCGGGGCTATCCGCTGTTGACCTGGACGGATGGCAAACAGGTGGAGCAGGTGACCATCCCACTGGAGACCGAGCCGTACCAGGTGCAGACCCTGCCGCTGACCGAAGAGCGGCTGACTGATACTCTGCGGGATGCCTTGCGGGAGGGCGGCTGTGCGGGCGTGATCGTCAACACCGTGAAAAAGGCACAGGCCGTCGCAGCTCGTCTGCGGGCCGAACTGCCGGAATTTGAAGTGATCGTGTTCCATGCACAATTCCTGATGCTCGACCGTGCCGCCAAAGAGCAGGCACTCATGGAGCGCATCGGCAAGCACTCCACCCCGGAACAGCGGGACAAGCTCATTGTGGTGGGCACGCAGGTGCTTGAACAATCCCTCGACATTGACTTGGATTTTCTGGTCACGGAACTCTGCCCAATGGACCTGCTCTTACAGCGTATCGGACGGCTGCACCGCCATAAAAAACGCACCCGTCCTCAGCCGGTGGCGCAGGCCCGCTGTGCCGTGCTGGACACTGGGACAGAGGACTTCGACGAGGGCAGCAAGGCGGTTTACGGGGAGTGGCTGCTCTGGCGCACCCGGAAGCTTCTGCCCGCTGCCATCACCCTGCCCGATGACATTGCCCCGCTGGTGCAGGATGTCTACGGCTGGAAGCCAGACACACTGCCCATCAGTCCACAAAGCGTGGAGGCCCGGGTGAAGTATGAAAAGGCGCAGCGCATCAAAATGCGCAAGGCAGAGACCTTTACCATTCTACCGCCGGAAGAGCACAGGAATCGCCCTTCCCTGAATACGCTGGACAATTGGATGGAGGATGTGGGTGCTGTCAGTGACAACGGTGCACGCGCGGCGGTGCGTGACGGCGACCCGTCCGTGGACGTGCTGGTGATGATGCGGGACACGGCGGGCAGTGTCCGCTTCCTGCCCGATGAAAAGGGAAAGCCCGGTGCCTGCGTGCCGACCGATGAACCGCCCCAGCCCGAGATCGCACTCCAAATCGCGCGGCAGAAGCTGCGCCTGCCCGGATATTTCAGCAAAAAGTGGTCGATAGAACAGACCATTGCGGCACTGGAAGCCGAGAACCGGGAATGGTTCGGCGCATGGCAGCAGTCGCCGCTGCTGCGGGGCGAACTGATTTTACTGCTGGATGACCACCTGACCGCGCACCTTGCGGGACAGGTGCTGCAATACGACCGTGAAAACGGCCTGACTTACTGGAAGGAGGAAGAGAATGGAGCAAATTGAGTATAATTTGCTGGACGAACGCTGGGTGCGGGTGCGCGGGCAGGATTACACCGTGCAGGAAGTTTCCCTGCTGGATGCCCTGCTGCACGCCCACGAATACCGTGACCTGGCCGGGGAGCTGCCCACCCAGGATGCCGCCATGCTGCGGCTTCTGCTGGCAGTGCTGCACACGGTGTTTTCCCGGGTGGACTGCAATGGTGAACCGGCCCCCTTTGAAGAGACGGATGATGCCCTCATCCGCTGGGAGGAGCTGTACAAGCTGGGGCATTTCCCGGAAGCACCCATCCAGGCCTATCTGGAGCAGTGGCACGACCGCTTCTGGCTCTTCCACCCGGAGCGCCCCTTCTGGCAGGTGCCGGAAGCGAGGATCGGCACGGAGTACACCGCGTCCAAGCTGAACGGGGAACTCTCCGAGAGCAGCAACAAGCTGCGGTTATTCTCATCCTATGCGGGCGAAGGAAAAGAGGGCTTGACTTATGCCCAGGCGGCCCGCTGGCTGCTGAGTGTGAATGGTTACGATGACACTTCGGCAAAGCCAAAAGGCAAGGGCCTGCCCTCGGTGGGTGCTGGCTGGCTTGGCAAGCTGGGGTACATTCAGGCACAGGGAAATAACCTCTTTGAGACCCTGATGCTGAACCTGACTTTGCTGCAGGATGGCGTGAAGCTGTGGGGCGAAAATCAGCCCTGCTGGGAACTGGACGAGCCCCACAGCGCAGAGCGTTCAGCAATTGCCCTGCCGGATAATCCGGCCCAGCTGCTGACTCTGCAATCCCGGCGGCTTCTGCTCAACCGGGCAGGGGAGACCGTGACCGGTTTCACACTGCTGGGCGGCGATTTCTTCGCAAGAGAGAATGCGTTTGCGGAACAGATGACCGTCTGGCGTGACCCGGATGCCCAAAAGAGCAAAAAGACCGGACAGGTCACTTTTGTGCCCAGCCGTCACGACCCTGCCAAGCAGTTCTGGCGGGAGTTCCCGTCCGTGTTCTGTGAGGAAGGGGAGAATGTCCACAAGCCCGGTGTTGTCCGCTGGGTAGAAACGCTTCAGAATGACCCGGACTGCCCGCTGGAACGCAAACGGCTGATCCGGTTTGCCATCAGCGGCATGAAGTATGGCGATAAGGATTTCTTCGTGAACGATTCTTTCAGCGACAGCCTGACCTTCCAACTTTCGCTTCTGGGCGAAATGAAAAGAAAGTGGCGGGAGATGATCACAAAAGAGATCGGGCGCTGTGAGCAGGCCGCGCAATATGTCGGCCGCTTTGCCTGGGAGCTCTCCCTTGCGGCAGGCGACAAGAACGACACCACCTCGGAAGCCGCCCGCACCCAGTTCTATTTTACCATTGACCAGCCATTCCGGCTCTGGCTGCAAAGCATCGACCCTGAGATGGACAAGCCCGATGAAAAAGCCGACGAATGGCAGGCACGGGCTTATGACTTGGCTCAAAAATTGGGGAAACAGATGGTGGAACAGGCCGGGGATGCCGCCTTTGTGGGCCACAGGGTCGAATTGAAAACAGGCAGTAAAAAGGATGAAAAGAAAACCGTTTTGTATACAGCTCCCAAGGCTTACAACAGCTTCCTGTACAACCTGCGGAAGCTCTACCCGAAGAAGGAAGAAGGAGGGACAGCATGAAAACGGATGTGATTCGTGATTGTGTGGCCAGACAGCTGAGCGGGCTGTGGAACCTGCCCAAGCCCCAGCGGCGTGCCCAGCTGGCCGAGCTGCGCCGGGGTGTGGGGCATCAGCCCGGGGACCTGCCGGCGCTGTGGGGCAGTTTCCTGAGTGAGCTGCCCAAGGAGCTCTGGGGCAAAGAGAACACCACCGGGGAATGCCGGGAGCCCTCGGAAGCCGAGTGGGCGGTCTACCTTGCCCTGACCCTCTATGCACTGCACCAGCAGGGAGAGGAAAACGTCTCGATGAATGAAAAGGGCTGCACGTTGGGCAGGGCTGTGCGTCAGCTGGCCCAGAACTCTGTGACCGCCGCCCAGGACTGGACCGAGAGCAGTGTCCTGCGCCGGTTCAACGCCCTGGCCACAGCGGATTCCATGCCCGAGGTCTCCCATCACCTGCGGGGGATGATTCAGCTTTTGCGGCGGGATGGGCTGAAACTGGATTACCCCCAGCTGGCCGCGGAGCTGTACCAATTCCAGTTCCCGGAGGGGGCGGCCAATGTCCGCCTGCAGTGGGGCCGTGACCTCTACCGGATGAACGCCGACACGCCTGAAACCGAAGAAAAGGAGAATTGAAATGGATACCAAGCGTCTGTATGTTGATTTTCATGTGCTGCAAACGGTGCCGCCCAGCTGTGTGAACCGTGATGACACCGGCAGCCCCAAGACTGCCGTCTATGGCGGTGCCACCCGCGCCCGGGTGTCCTCTCAGGCGTGGAAGCACGCAGTGCGCAAGATGTTTGCCGAGGAGATGGCGGATACTGTCGAGACGGGCAAGCGCACCCTGAAGGCTGCCGACCTTGTGGCAAAGGAACTGGCCGCTCTGGCCCCGGAGCTGGAGGATGCCAAGGTGAAAAAGGCCGCAAAGAAAGCGCTGGAAAACGCGGGCATCAAGCTGAAGGATGACAACAACGCTGCCCTGCTTTTCCTGAGCATGGCCCAGGCTCGTGCATTGGCTCAGCTGGCCGCCGAGGACTGTGAGGATAAGGACGCCTACAAGAAAGCCCTGAAAGAAAACCCCTCTGTGGATATGGCTCTGTTTGGCCGGATGGTCGCCAGTGACCCCTCTCTGAATTACGATGCCGCCGCCCAGGTGGCCCACAGCATCTCCACCCACGCTGTGCAGAACGAGTTCGACTATTTCACCGCCGTGGATGACTGCGCCCCCGAAGATTCGGCAGGCGCGGGCCATCTGGGTACCGTGGAGTACAACTCTTCCACCCTGTACCGTTACGCTACCGTCAATATGGTGGAACTGGTGCAGCTGCTGGGGGCCGAAAAGGCGGCACAGGCCCTGCGGGTGTTCGGTGAAGCCTTTATCCGCTCCATGCCCACCGGTAAGCAGAACAGCTTCGCCAACCGCACCCTGCCGGATGCCGTCTATGTCACCTTGCGGGAGGACCAGCCCGTGAACCTCTGTGGTGCCTTTGAAAAACCGGTGCGCAAGAGCCCCGAGGGCTATGCGGAACCCTCCAAGGCGGCTTTGAAGCAGTACGCCCGGCAGGTGTATGCCTGCTATGCGGATGCCCCGGCCCAGAGCTTTACCGTGGGCATCGGGCTGGACGAGCTGGCCCCGGCCATGCCCCTGAACCAGATGCTGACCGCGCTGGAAAGCGCCGTAAAGGAGAAGCTGTCCGGAAATGAGGTGTGACCATGGCAACCTTTTTGCTTCGGCTGGCCGCACCCCTGCAATCCTGGGGTGCGGACTCCAAATTTGAGACCCGCAAGACGAATCGGGAGCCAACCAAAAGTGGTGTCATCGGCCTGCTGGCGGCGGCGCTGGGCCTGCGTCGGGACGATACCGCCGGCCTGGCCAGGCTGAACAGTCTGCGCTTTGCCGTCCGGGCCGACCGTGAAGGCAGCCTGCTGGTGGACTTCCACACCGCCAACCGGGAAGAGGATCGCAAAAAAGGCAAGGCCCCTTATGTGACCTACCGCCACTACCTGCAGGATGCGGTCTTTCTGGTAGGGCTGGAAAGCGAGGACACCGCCCTGCTGCAAGTGTTGGAAACGGCCCTGAAACACCCGGCTTACCCGCTGTATCTGGGACGGCGCTCCTGCCCGCCCACCCTGCCGCTCTGCCTGGGCACCCGAGCAGGGGAGCTGCTGGACACCCTGCGGACCGAGCCTTTGCTGGTGCAAAAGACCAGCGTGGACACCCTGCGTATCGTGGCGGATGCAGACCCGGCGGATGCCGCCGCCGCACCCCGGTGTGACCTGCCGGTATCGTTCAGCCCCGTCCACCGGCAGTATGGCTTCCGCCCGGTGCGGGAATGGAACACGAAACGACCGGCCATGCCCGGCCAGACCGAACATGACGCGATGGCAGAATTGAGGTGAGAAACCATGTATCTATCCCGCGCAGAACTTGACCCGACCCGCCGTGAGACCATGGTGGCGCTGGTCTCGCCCCAGAAATTCCACGGTGCGGTAGAAAATTCCTTTTCCGGCGAGCGCCGCCGCAGGCTGTGGCGGCTGGATCAGCTGGGAGGAAAGCTGTATCTGCTCCTGCTCAGCGAGGGTGTGCCCGACCTGACGGCGTTGTGTGAACAGTTCGGCACCGGCACGGCCCCTGAGACACGACCTTATGAGCCGCTGCTGGAACGGGTGACAGCGGGCAGCTGCTGGCAGTTCCGCCTGACCGCCAACCCCACCCGCAGCAAAAAGGACCCCGCCGACCTGATGGCCCGGGGCACCCTGACCCCCTGCTATCTCGAGGTGGAGCAGGAGGAATGGCTGCGTGCCCAGGCCGCCAAGCACGGCTTTGCAGTATCTGAGGGTTCCTTTGTGGTGACCCGGAAGCAGACCTACCACTTCAAGAAAAACGGAACCCGGCCCGTCACCCTGCTGGCCGTGACCTACGAAGGTGTTTTGCAGGTGACCGACCCGGAGGCCTTCAAGGCCCTGCTGTGTGAGGGCGTTGGCCGGGGCAAGGCGTATGGCCTTGGCCTGATGACCATTATCCGCAGAGGAGGGGACCATGGCTGAAATGCCGGGCATCATCCGGCCCGAACGGCAGGCCCTGCCGCAGATCCGTGACCGGATGACCTTTCTGTATCTGGAACATTGCACCCTTGGCCGTGACAACGGAGCCATTACCGTGACGGATGAAAAGGGCATCGTTCAAATCCCGGCGGCAGGCATCTCTGTCCTACTGCTGGGGCCCGGCACCCGTGTGACCCACCGTGCCATGGAACTGATGGGGGATACCGGTGTGGCGGCAGTCTGGGTGGGGGAGCACGGTGTGCGATTCTATGCCCATGGCCGTGCCCTCAGTGAGCACTCCCGCCTGCTGGAACGGCAGGCCGTGCGCTTTGCCAACCAGCGGGAGCATCTGGAAGTGGTGCGCAAAATGTACCAGCTCCGCTTCCCGGAAGAAGATGTCTCCGGCCTGACCACCCAGCAGCTCCGGGGCCGGGAGGGCAGCCGGGTGCGCTCGGCCTACCGCAAGGCCGCAAAGGCCACCGGTGTCAAATGGAATGGCCGGGTGTACGACCCCAACGATTTCGATTCAGGGGATCTTGTCAATCAGGCTCTTTCGGCGGGCACGGCCTGTTTGTATGGGCTGGCCTTCGCAGTCATCACCGCACTGGGCTGCGCGCCGGGACTGGGCTTTGTCCATGTCAAGCACGAGGGTTCTTTTGTGTACGATATTGCAGACTTGTATAAGGCCGAGGTGGTGATTCCGCTGGCCTTCGAGGTGGCGGCGCAGGCTCCGCAGGACCTGCCCGCTGTCATGCGCCGCCGTGTAAGGGATGCCATGGTGGAACACCACATCCTGGAGCGAATGGTGCATGATATCCGCTGGCTGCTGCTGGATGAGGACGAGCAGACGGAGGAGCCGGAAGCTGTTTATCTCTGGGACAGCAAGATCGGCACCGTCGCCAACGGCATCAACTACTTTGACACGGAAGAAGGTGAGGAACCATCGTCGTCCTGACCATGACCAACTGCCCGCCCGCACTGCGAGGCGATTTGTCCAAGTGGCTGTGCGAGATCAATACCGGCGTGTATGTGGGCAATGTGAGCAGCCGGGTGCGGGATGCCATCTGGGATCGTGTCCGCGAGAACCTGAAAAACGGGCAGGCGACGATGGTGTTCACCACAAACAACGAACAACGGATGGATTTTTGCACCCACAATACCAGCTGGGAGGCCGTTGATTTTGACGGCATCAAGCTGATGCGCCGCCCGCTGCCCCGGACGCAGGTCCCGGCGGATGGTTTGAAACCGGGATTCAGCAATGCCGCCAAGCGCCAGATGGCCCAGAAGATGGCCCGGAAAACCGCCCGACAGACCAGCGGTGAAAACTATACGGTCATCGACCTCGAGACCACCGGTCTGAATGCCGCCAGGGATGCTATTGTGGAGTACGGTGCTCTCCGTGTGCGGAATGGCGAACCCGCCGAAACATTTTCGGCGCTCGTCCGTGTAGAGCGCCCTCTGCCGGATGCCGTGATAAAGCTCACCGGCATTACGCCGGAGCTGCTGGCTGACGGCGTGGAACCGCTGGCCGCACTGGAAGCTTTTCTTGCGTTTATAGGCAGTGACCCGCTGGTGGGCTGCAATCTGAAATTCGACCTTGAGTTTCTGCGCACGGCCTGTATCCAGAACAGCAAACCTCTGTTGATCAACCGCAGTATCGATCTTCTGCCTCTTGCCCGCCGCAGGGTGTCGGGTGTGAAGAACTATAAACTGCACACACTGGCCCAGCATTTTGAACTGATCTGGCAGGAGGAACATCGGGCCCTGCCCGACTGCCGCCTTGCCCAGCAGGTTTACACAAAGTTAAAGGAAACGGGATCGAACCGAGGATAAAAATGCCGACGCTATGGGATCTTTTTGGTCTTTTCCCCGCCTGTGCGGGGGTGATCCTCTCGTCGATGGCCTCCAGAATCTCATCGGTGGCTTTTCCCCGCCTGTGCGGGGGTGATCCTCTCGTCGATGGCCTCCAGAATCTCATCGGTGGCTTTTCCCCGCCTGTGCGGGGGTGATCCTATCGGAGCACCATCTTCCGCTCTGACCGGCAACTTTTCCCCGCCTGTGCGGGGGTGATCCTCAACCCGAAATCTATCACCCGTGAACGCCGGACTTTTCCCCGCCTGTGCGGGGGTGATCCCTGTTGAATTTCCAGACAAATCACGATATGTGACTTTTCCCCGCCTGTGCGGGGGTGATCCCTGCTTGCGGGAGAAGTGCGTCAGCTCATCGAACTTTTCCCCGCCTGTGCGGGGGTGATCCCGATAGCTTGAGGCATTGAATCTATCTTTCAGCCTTTTCCCCGCCTGTGCGGGGGTGATCCTTCTTCAAACCCATCCGGCAACTCAATGGTAGTCTTTTCCCCGCCTGTGCGGGGGTGATCCTGAGGATGACGAAGCTGAGCTGTATCGGGAGAACTTTTCCCCGCCTGTGCGGGGGTGATCCCTGGATGAAGATGTGTTCATGGAGTTCACGCAGCTTTTCCCCGCCTGTGCGGGGGTGATCCTCCCCGGAGATGCCCCAGGAAAA
>CALDLZ010000368.1 GCA_937915335.1 uncultured Faecalibacterium sp. | reverse complement strand
ATGGGCCCGGAAAGCAGTGGGGGAGGCGGCGGTAGACCCCGCAGCGGAGGATGCAGTGGAGCTGGAAGAACCGCCACAAGCAGCCAGACCCATAGCAGCAGCAGAAGCGCCGGCGACCTTCAGGAAGTTACGACGAGAGATCATCTTTTTCATAATTGTTCTCCTTCTTCTTTTGGTTGATATCGCTCACCGTCCACAGCAAGAGGACGGAGGTTGAACTGAGTTATAAGCGGCGGCAGGGGCAGACACTTTCACCCTGCTGCAGTTCCGGCTGGAGCGTGACGGTCTGGGCCGGGGCCCCGTGCTCGATCTGCCGCACCAACAGCTCGATGCTTTGCAGCGCGATCTGCTCACTGGGCTGGACGATGGTGGTCATCACCGGCACGCAATAGCGGGACATCGTGATGCCGTCGAAGCCGATGACCGAGATATCCTCCGGCACCCGGAAGCCGGCGCTTACCAGCGCCCGGATGGCACCAAAAGCGATCACGTCACTCATGGCGAAGAGGGCGGTGAACTCGGCCCGGCGGGCCAGCAGGCTGTTCATGGCGTGGTAAGCGGACTCGAAATCGTAGTTCGACAGGCCGTAGAGCTTATCATCAAAGACAAGACCCGCATCCTCCATGGCATCCTGCGCGCCCAGACGGCGCATCCGGCTGGGGTAGCTGGTGGCCGGGCCGCCCAGCACCGCAATCTTGCGGTGCCCCTGTGCGATGAGGTGGGAGACAGCGGTCTTGGCCGCCGCCCGATCATCCACGCCCACCATTGAAAGGTTGGGGAAGTCCAACTCGTCGGAGACCAGCGTTGCCAGCACCGAGGGAATGGAAATGTTTGCAAAGCCATTCTGGAAGTTCGTCACACTACCGCCCAGGAAAATCATGCCCTTGGGCTTGATCTCCCGCAGAATCTTTTCGGCGGCATCGATCTCGTTGGCGTTCTCGTCCAGATAGGAGACGATGCCGTTGTACCCGTACAAGGTGGCGGCCCGCTGCAGCTGAACGAGAAAATCCGAGAAGAAGATGTTCCGGGTGCCTTTCACCACGAACACCAGACTGCGGGACTGCTGAATTTTCAACTGTCGGGCATTGGTGTTGGGGGTGAAGCCTGCTTCCCGCATGACCTTGAGCACATGCTCCTTGGTCTCGGGCCGGACATCCGGCCGATCATTGATGACCCGCGAAATGGTGCTGACGGAACAGCCGCTGATACGGGCGATGTCCTTGATCGTCATGTCGAAGGCCCTCACTTTCGGTAAAATCTTCGGGAACGGTTTCGGGAACGTTTCCAGTGGCTATAGTATGGCATATTTTGTGCAAAAAATCAATCATGTGGAAGCACTTTCGTGAAAAGCGCACAAAGAATCAACCCACATTTGTGCAGGTTGATTTGCCAACAAATCAAAACACCGGTTGCTTTCAGAAAATACCGGGAACAACGCAGAAATTACCGGGAGAACCGTACCGGTTTGTAACTTTTTGACCGGACAATGCAGATTTCTGCGGGAAAGTATGGTATACTGAATCCCAAAGGGGAGGGAAGCTTATGCTCTTATCTTTACAGGGCTGCATGGCGGTGGGGAAAACCACCACGGCCCATTTTTTGCAGGCTCACTTGCCGCAGGTGAAGGTCTGCTTTGAGGACAATACAGCTGTTATTACAGAAGTAAAGCGCCGTGGGCTGGACAAGAACTGCTATATGGATTATCTGGAGATCCAGCGGCTTTTCCTGCAAAACGAGGTGCGCCGCTGGCGGGAAGCGCAGAGTGCTCCCCATGCAATTCTGGATTTTGGGGCTGAGAAGATTGAGTTCTACACCCTGAACTATCCCAGGAGCATGGGCCTGGACTGGGACATGGATGCGATCCGGCAGGAACTGGCCCCGGAGCTTGCCGCTGTGCAGGTGTGTATGCCGGAGCATATCCTGTTTCTGGATGCAGGGGAAGAGACCCTGCGTGCCCGGAAAGCAGGGGATGCAAAACGTTCCCGGAAATTCTTTGAGTACTACTGCAATTTCCTGCTGCCACTGAAACGGGAATGGTTCCGGAACAAGGAGAACGTGACTTTTCTGCAAAGGATGATTTGACAGCAGAACAGGCAGGGGAGGCGGCCCTGCGCTATTGTGTGCAGTGGCTTGGGACAGACTGCTGAGCGCCGGCCACCGCCTGCCAAAAGAAAAACACAGCAAAAAAGCGCTTTCACCTTGTCATCGGTGAAAGCGCTTTGCTGATTGCTGATTATTTTGAATGGGTTGATAAAGTTCTGATTAGTCGCTGACGTAGGGCATCAGAGCAACGTGACGAGCACGCTTGATGGCGGTGGTCAGTGCGCGCTGATGATAAGCGCAGGTGCCGGTCACACGGCGGGGAATGATCTTAGCACGCTCAGAGACGTACTTACGCAGACGGGGCACGTCCTTGTAATCGATGGTGTCGATACGATCGACACAGAAGCTGCAAACCTTCTTGCGGCCGCGGCGGATGGGGCGTGCGGGGCGAGAGCCTTCGGTTCTTTCAAAAGCCATTGCTTATTACCTCCTATTGGATTTTTAACGGATTGACCGTTTCGTGTCAGAACGGCAGAT
>CALDLZ010000367.1 GCA_937915335.1 uncultured Faecalibacterium sp. | reverse complement strand
AAATGAGAAAAGGGAACACGAATGATTTTAAGCATGACCGGTTTTGGCCGGAGCAGTGCAGTGCGCAATGGCCGTGAGATCACGGTGGAGCTGCGCAGTGTCAATTCCCGGTACTTTGAGTATTCTTCCCGGATGCCCCGCACCTGCAGCTATATGGACAGCCGTCTGAAAAAGCAGCTGAACGAGCGGGTGACCCGCGGCAAGGTGGAGCTGAACCTGACGGTGCAGACCGTGGATGCCGCCGATACCGTGGTGGCCGTCAACGAGGAACTGGCCAAGAGCTATAAGCAGGCCCTGCGCGACCTGTCCGAGAAGCTGGAAGTCAAGAACGATGTGACTGCTGGCATGATCGCCCGCTTCCCCGATGTGCTGACCACCCGCCACGCCGACGTGGATGAGGAGCAGCTGTGGGAGGATGTTTCCGCTGTCACCGCCCAGGCGTTGGACCGCTTTGTGGAGATGCGTGCCGCCGAGGGTGCCAAGATGAAGGCTGACGTGGAGAACCGCCTGAACTTCCTCGAGGAGTGTGTGGGCAAGGTCGAGGCACAGAGCGCGGGCCGTGTGGAAGCCTACACCAACCGCCTGTACGAAAAGCTCAAGGTTATTCTGGAGGACCGCAACATCGATGATGCCCGTGTCCTGACGGAAGCCGCCATCTTTGGCGATAAGACCGCTGTGGATGAGGAGACCGTCCGCCTGCGCAGCCACATTGCCCAGTACCGCTCCATCCTGGAACTGGACGAACCCGTGGGCCGCAAGTTGGACTTCCTGACCCAGGAGCTGAACCGTGAGACCAATACCATTGGCTCCAAGTGTCAGGATCTCGATATTACCCGCATTGTGGTGGATATGAAGGCGGAGATCGAAAAGATCCGCGAGCAGATCCAGAACCTGGAGTAAAACTGATATTCAGATGGTTCGGAGGAAAAGATGAAACTGATCAATATCGGCTTTGGCAATCTGGTCAGCGCGGGCCGTGTAGTGGCGGTGGTCAGCCCCCATTCCCCCCCGGTCAAGCGCCTGGTCAAGGAAGCGCGGGAGCGGGGAATGCTCATTGACGCGTCCTATGGCCGCAGCACCCGTGCTGTCCTCATCATGGACTCCGACCATGTTGTTCTTTCTGCCTTGCAGCCGGAAACGGTGGCCAGCCGTGCCGCCGGTCAGGCCGAGGGCAAAGCAGTGACAGAGGAGGAGCAGTAAAGCATGGAAAATGAAAAATATCTGTTTGTAGTTTCCGGTGCCGCCGGTACCGGCAAGGACAGCGTGGTGAACGCTCTGCGCAAGGCACACCCTGAAATTGAGAAAACCGTTTCCGCTACCACCCGTGCCCCTCGTCCCGGGGAGCAGGAGGGCGTGGACTACTACTACCGCACAAAGGAGCAGTTCCAGCAGCTGATCGATCACGACGAGGTGGTGGAGCACAACTTCTTCAACGGCAACTTCTACGGCACCCTGAAGGAAGAGATCAACAAGCGGTTGAACGCCGGCAAGCTGGTGGTCATGGTCATTGATGTCCATGGCGCGGCCAACATCCGCCGGATGTACCCCGGTGCCACCACCATCTTCCTGCTGCCCCCCTCCACTGAGGAACTGGAGCGCCGCCTGCGGGGCCGCGGCACCGAGACCGAGGAGAGTATCCAGGAGCGTCTGGAAATCGCCCGCAGCGAGCTGGCCCAGCAGGACAAGTTCACCCTCAAGCTGGTCAACAACGAGGTTGATGCCTGTGCAGCCGAGCTCTATGATATCATCTGCCAGCGTGCCGGTCTGACCCGCTAAATCGATTTGAAGGAGCTGCCTGAATGCCAAAAACGGTGGGTGTTGCGGTAAGCAACGCAACCTTTCATTTCGACAAACTCTATACCTACGCCGTCATGCCCGACCAGCAGGAAACTGTACGCCTGGGCAGCATGGTGCTGGTGCCCTTCGGGAAGGGGAGCCGTGCCCGGATGGGTGTGGTACTGGCCTGCGATGCCGAGCCGGAGAGTGCAAAGCTTAAATTCCTGTTCGATGTCGCCCCGGCCTCTGCCTGTCTGACCCCGGAGCTGCTGCGGCTGGTGCACTTTTTGAAAGAGCGCACCTTCTGCACTTACTACGAGGCTGTCAAGGCGGTCATTCCCTATGGCGCACAGTACAAGCCTGCCGTGGCGGCGGACGGCGTGACCCCGATGCTTCAAAAGCAGCTCACCCGTCACACCGAGAACGCTTATAAACTGGTGGGCACCCTGGCCCCAAAGCCCAAACCTACCGCCAAGCAGCTGGCCGCTGTGGCCCTGCTGGCCGGGGGAGAGCGCACCCAGTCCGAGCTGGAGGAAAAAGGCATCAGCAAGGCGGTGCTGGACAACCTCTGCGCCAAGGGCGTGCTGGAATGCAGCAAGGTGAACAAATCCATCGACCTGTATTCCTCCATCCCGCTGAA
>CALDLZ010000366.1 GCA_937915335.1 uncultured Faecalibacterium sp. | reverse complement strand
TGTGGATCAGGTGGTGCCCCGCAGCCAGCTGCGGGATACGCTGATCCAGATCTTACAGCTTCATGCCGGAGGGAAACGTCCATGATCAAAGAAATTTTAGAGCAGCTGGCTCCGCTGGATGCGCAGATTGCCGCGCTGAAAGGCAGCGGTGACATGGAAACCATCACAGCCCATGCGTCTGAACTGGCCGAGCTGGCCGTAGAGGAGGACGAGATTATCCGCTCCTGCGGCCCACTGACCGCCGAAGATCGAGTCTTTCTGGCCCGTCACCCGGAGCGCCCGCACATTGACGAAACCGTTTCGGCTTTGTTCACGGATTTCTTTGAGCAGCGCGGCGACCGTCAGTGCAAGGAAGATGCCGCCATTCTGGGCGGCGTAGCTCGGTTCCACGGGATGCCCGTGACCGTTATCGGCCACCGGAAAGGCTCCACGCTGGAAGAAAATCTAGCCTGCAACTTTGGGATGCCCGGGCCGGAAGGCTACCGCAAAGCCCTGCGCCTGATGCGGCAGGCCGAAAAGTTCGGTCGCCCCATCATCACCTTCATCGACACGCCCGGGGCCTACCCCGGCAAAGATGCCGAAGAACGCGGCCAGGGCGAAGCCATCGCGCGGAACCTGATGGAAATGAGCGGCCTGACCGTACCGATTATCGCAGTTGTCACCGGCGAAGGCTCTTCCGGCGGTGCACTAGCGCTGGGCGTAGCAAATCACATCCTGATGCTGGAAAATGCCGTTTATTCAGTACTCAGCCCCGAAGGCTTTGCCAGCATTTTGTGGAAGGACGCCTCCCGCAGCGGCGAAGCCTGCGAGCTGATGAAGCTGACGGCGCAGGACTTATACAACGACGGCATCGTCGAGGAAGTGATCCCGGAGCCGATAGGCGGTGCCCAGCGCAGTCATACCGCGCTGTTTGAGCGCATAGATGCGGCTCTGCGCACCCACCTGAAGGAGCTGTGCCGTCTGAATGGTCGACAGCTGGCCGACCAGCGCTACAAAAAATACCGCCAGATCGGAGAAACGAGGAACGCATGAATGGTTTGCAGCTGATCACCACCGGCGGGGCATTGCCCGGCCGGACGGTCACCAATGAGGACTTGAGCCGCATGGTGGATACCAGTGATGAATGGATCACCAGCCGCACCGGCATCCGCACCCGGCACTGGTGCACCGAGGACGAATCCGCCGCCACACTGGCCATTTCCGCTGCAAAGCAGGCCCTGCAGCGCAGCGGCCTTGCCCCGGCTGACATTGCCTGCTGTGTCTGCGCTACCCTGTCCGCGCCGGATGCGACCCCCAGCATTGCTTGTCAAGTGCAGGCGGCGCTTGGCCTGCCCGAAAACCGTCCCGCGCTGGACATCAATGCAGCCTGTTCCGGCTTTTTGTACGGCATGGCCGTGGCGCGGGGCCTGCTGACGACACTGAGCGGGCAGTATGCCCTCGTCATCGGGTGCGAAGCCCTTTCCCGCCTGATGGATCCCGCAGACCGCGCTACCTACGTCCTCTTCGGCGACGGGGCCGGTGCTGCCATCTTCCAGCTGGCCGATACGCCCTTTGCACTTACGCTGGGGGCACGCGGCAGTGACGTGCTCCATGCAGGTGGGCCGAACCGTGCAGGTTCCGCGCCCATCACGATGGACGGCAGGGCCGTGTTCCGCTTTGCTGTGGATGCCCTGCCCAAGTGCCTGCACACCGTACTGGACGAAACGCACTTAACCCTCGACGATTTGTCGTGGGTGGTCTGCCATCAGGCCAACAGCCGGATCATCGACCACTGCGTAAAAGCACTGAACGCCGACCCGGCGAAGTTCTACAAAAACATGGACCGCCACGGCAACACCAGCGCCGCCAGCATCCCGGTGGCCCTCAACGAACTGGCCGAGAGCGGACAGCTCCCTGCCGGACAGCCGCTGGCCTGTATCGGCTTCGGCGGTGGGCTGACGTGGGGCGGCGCGGTACTTACATACAAAGGATAGGTTATGAAGCTTCTGAACGAAATTCTGGGGACCAAGTACCCCATCATCCAGGGCGGCATGGCGAACATCGCCACCGGCGAATTTGCTGCCGCCTGCTCTAATGCAGGTGCGCTGGGCATCATCGGCGCGGGCGGCATGAACGCCGACACCCTGCGCGAAAACATTCGCCGCTGCAAACAGCTGACGGACAAGCCGTTCGGCGTGAACATCATGCTGATGCACCCACAGGCCGATGAATTTGCAAAGATCGCGGTGGAAGAGGGCGTGCAGATCGTTACCACCGGCGCAGGCAACCCGGGCAAATATGTACCCATGTGGAAAGCGGCCGGTATCAAGGTCATCCCCGTGGTGGCCGCTGCCGTGCTGGCAAAGCATCTCGAGCCGCTAGGCATCGATGCCGTCATTGCCGAGGGCACCGAGAGCGGCGGCCATGTGGGCGAAATGACCACGATGGCACTGGTGCCTCAGGTAGTGGACGCTGTCAATATTCCTGTCATTGCGGCAGGCGGCATTGCCGACGGCCGTCAGCTGGCGGCGGCGCTGGCACTGGGTGCCTGCGGCGTGCAGGTGGGCACCTGCCTACTGGTGAGTGAGGAATGTCCCATCCACGAAAACTACAAAGCCGCCCTGCTCAAAGCAAAAGACAGCGACACCATCGTTACCGGCCGCATCGGCGGCTCCCCTGTCCGGGTGCTGAAAAACCGGATGAGCCGCGAATATGTCCGGCAGGAAAAAACCGGTGCCGACAAGATTGAACTGGAAAAATACACGCTGGGCAGTCTGCGCCGGGCCGTTTTTGAGGGCGACACCGTCACCGGTAGTCTGATGGCCGGTCAGGTCGCCGGAATGCTTCACGAAATACGTCCGGTGGCAAACATCCTGGCCGACCTGTACGAAAGCGGGAGGCAGCGCATCCATGCGCTGAACGCCGAATGCTGACCCTTGGCAAAAAGGGCCTGTCTGTGCCTATTTTACAGGGCGGCATGGGAGTCGGCGTTTCCCTCGGCGGACTGGCCGGTGCCGTGGCGGCCTGCGGCGGCATGGGCTGCATCTCCACCGCCGATGCGGGCTACCGGGAGCCGGACTTTGCCTGCGACCCGGCCAGTGCAAACCACCGGGCCCTGGCGGCAGAAATCAAAAAGGCGAAGATCCTTGCAAAAAACGCAGGCATGGTAGCCATCAACGCCATGGTCGCCACGCAGGACTACGCCGCCGCCATCCGCACCGCTGTGGAAGCGGGGGTAGATGCCGTGATATCCGGTGCAGGTCTTCCGCTGGAACTGCCCGGTCTTGTGAACACACCGGACGTTGCCATTGCGCCCATCGTTTCCAGCGGCCGGGCGGCAAAGCTCATCCTGCGCCGCTGGGCCAAAGAGTTTGGACGCACCGCCGATTTTGTAGTCATTGAAGGCTGCAAGGCAGGTGGGCATCTCGGCTTTTCCGAAACCGACCTGCTGGCCGGGAAATGCCAGACGCTGGACGAGATCCTGCCCGAGGTGCTGGCCGAAGTAAAACCCTACGAAGCACAGTTCGGCCACCCCATCCCGGTGTTTGTAGCAGGCGGCGTGTACAGTGGGGCTGACATGGCCCACTTCACCCGCCTGGGTGCCGCAGGCGTTCAGCTTGCCACCCGCTTTATCACGACCTACGAATGCGATGCATCCCAAACCTACAAAGATGTTCTGCTAAACGCGAACCCCGAAGATGTGCGCATCATTCACAGCCCTGTGGGGATGCCGGGCCGGGCACTGAATACCCCGCTGGTGCAGGCGCTGGCGGAGGGGAAACGTTTCCCACCCCGGCGCTGCGCCCGCTGCCTGAAAAACTGCGACCCTGCCAAAGTCCCCTACTGCATCACCCAAGCGCTTATCGAAGCTGTCAAGGGCAACATAGAGGAAGGGCTGTTCTTTTGCGGGGCCAATGTGGGCAGGCTCAACCGGATGTATACCGTCCGCGAGCTGATGGACGAACTTGTGACCGAATGGAGGCAAACCCTATGAAACTTGCCGTTTTGTATGCCGGTCAGGGTGCCCAGCACCCCGGCATGGGCAAAGAATTTTACGAAAGCTCTTCCGCCTTCCGGGCAGCATTCGACAGTGCGGCACCGGATTTTGACCTGCACCGTATCTGTTTTGAAGATCCGGACGGCGTTCTGAACCAGACCGAATACACCCAGCCCTGCATGGTGGCCTTTGCGTGCGGCGTCACCGCCGTGCTGGCCGAAAAAGGCGTACAGCCTGCTTACATTGCCGGGCTTTCCCTCGGCGAATATTCCGCACTGGAAGCCGCCGGGGTGTTTACCGCGAAACAGGCCATCGAACTGGCCGCATACCGAGGTAAGGCCATGGCCGATGCGGCCAAGGGCATCGACTGCGGCATGACTGCCGTGCTGAACCTTGACCGGGACACCCTCGCCGTCTGTTGCGAAGAGGCATCGGTGCTGGGCTGTGTGCAGATTTGCAACTACAACTGCCCGGGCCAGCTGGTCATCGGCGGCGAGAAGGCGGCGGTG
>CALDLZ010000365.1 GCA_937915335.1 uncultured Faecalibacterium sp. | reverse complement strand
TAACCACCGTATGACAGACCGAGAACCACAACTAGCTATCAGCGGGGGGGGGGGCTTTATTTGAACGATAAAGGCGAGGTAGCAGGCGGCTCCATGTATCGCGTGGAGGTCATCGCCAAGCTGTTCGGAGTAACCGTCCGCCGCATTCAGCAGCTTACACAGGAGGGCGTTCTTCCCACGACCGAAACCCCGGAGGGCCGACGTTACGATCTGGTTCCCACGATTCAGAAGTACGTCAAGTACCTTTCGGACAAAGCCTACGGAAAGAACCGCTCCGAAAAAGAAATGGACCTGAGAGAACAGAAACTTCAGGCCGACATTGCCCTGAAAGAAGCACAGGGAGAACTCCACAACATGAAGCTGTCCGTTGCATCCGGGCAGCTTGTGGACGTGGAAAAGGTCAAAGAGGATTACAGCCGATTCTTCACGACCTTCAAAAAATTTGCCATGTCGCTCCCCGGACGGCTGACCAGTATGGTGAGCGGCTATGTTGAACCACTAGAAGCCCGGAAGATAGAGCGCGACCTACAGGGGGAGGTCAATCGGCAACTCGAAGCGTTCTATCTGGCCGCAGTAACAGAAATCCCGGACAAGGGCAATGGCAGCAAACCGAAAGCCCCGGATTCGTAAATTTCTGGTAACCCCCTACCAAAAAGAGGCCCTGCGCTACCTACGCCCGCCAGAGGACATCAATGTTTCAGAGTGGGCGGCAAAGTACCGGGTGCTGGAGAGCAAAACTTCCTCCGTATCCGGCCCTTGGATGAACGACAAGACACCATACCTCGTGGGCATCATGGATGAACTCCGAAACCCTGAAACAGAGGAAACAGACTTTATAAAGCCCACGCAGATCGGTGGCACCGAGGTGATTTTGAATTGCATCGGCTACATCGTGCAGCAGGACCCATCCCCAACAATGGTCGTTTACCCCATCGACACCCTCGGCAAGAGCGTGTCCGCCAACCGCATCGAGCCGATGCTGCTGGCATCCCCGACGCTGAAAGCCCTGTACCACAAAGAGGAATCCTCCGTGATGGAGCTTCAGTTCGACGGAATGTACCTCTCGCTGGTCGGCTCAAACTCCCCGGCCAGCCTCGCAAGTAAGGCAATTCGATTCCTCTTTCTGGATGAGGTAGACAAGTACCCCGGCGCAAGCAAAAAGGAAGCGAACCCTATAAAGCTGGCAACGGAACGAACAAAGACGTTCCACAACCGAAAAATCTTTATGACCTCCACCCCGACGCTTCGGACAGGCCCCATCTGGAAAGCCCTCGAAAGCGCGGACGAGGTCCGGCACTACTTCGTGCCGTGCCCGCACTGCGGGAAGTTCATCGAACTCAAGTGGGCACAGATGAAATTCCCCGGCGACAAGACCCTCGCCAACGCAGACCGGGCAGCCAAGTGCTACTACGTCTGCCAGAAGTGCGGCGGTATCATCACCGACCGCCACAAGCCGCAGATGCTCCGGGATGGCCAGTGGCGGGCCGTCGAATCCAAAACGCAGCTGGTCAAAAAGGTGGCGTTCTGGATGAACACCCTCTACTCGCCGTTTGTCCGCTTTTCGGAAGTCGTTAATGAATTTCTGGACAGCAAGGACGACCCGGAGAAATTGCAGAACTTTGTGAATAGCTGGCTGGCAGAGCCGTGGGAGGACACCAAACTCAAAACCAGCGCAGACCTTGTCCTCGAACGGCAGACCGAACTGCCGGAGTACATGGTCCCGACGTGGGCCAAGCTGCTCACAGGTGGCGTGGACGTGCAGGAGAACTGCCTCTACTGGACGATCAGAGCGTGGGGCGATTTTATCACCTCGCAGAACATCGCCCACGGTCAGGCTTTCAGCTTTGCCGAGGTCGAACAGGTGATGAATCTGCAATACCCCCGGCAGGACGGCGGCCCACCAATGGCGGTCGATCTGGCACTGATCGACTCCGGCAACGATTCGGACAGCGTCTACGATTTCTGTGCCAACAACTCCGACTGGGCACTTCCCTGCAAAGGCTCCAGCAATCCGATGATGACCCACTACAAGCTGTCAACCGTCAACAAGTCCACCAGCAAAGCCTACGGCATTCCGCTGGTGCTGGTGGATGGCGGCAAGTACAAGGACATGATCGCCGCCCGCATGAGGCGCAAACTGGAGGAAGCTGGCCGCTGGACCGTTTACTCCGGCTGCGACCGGGAGTATGCCGAGATGGTCACCGCCGAACACAAGGTGAACGTCAAGGCCAGCAACGGCAGTGTGGTGCAGCGGTGGGTGCCGAAAAGCTCCCACGCCGACAACCACTATCTGGACTGCGAGGTTTACGCCCTGGCCGCTGCCGACATTCAGGGTGTGCGCACCCTGCATCTTCAGGCCGTGCCGGAGGAAACGGCACCCGCACCGCAGCCGGAGCAGCCGACACCCGAAGAAAGCTGGATCTCCCAAAATGAGAACTGGCTTCAGGAATGAAAGGAATGAGATCATGGAAGTTATTCGTCAGCCCACCACAGGCGGCACCCCGGTGGAGTTCCAGTTCGGAGCATCCGGCAGCCGCTTTCTGGTCAAGAACTTCACCTCCGGGTACATCACCTGCGGCATCCTCGATGCAGAGGTGACCATCCCGGCAAATACCAGTCAAGTGATTGCCACCCGGCTGATTCCCCGCACCTCTGACATGACCGACACGGTCACCGTCACCGCGAACGAAACCAGTGCGATGGGGGTTGAAGTGCAGTGTCTGGATTACTGACCCTTTCGACCTCCGGCTTTATCGGTTTGGAGGTCGGCCTCTACCCGTTCGCCCCGGACGACGGCATGAGGCAGATCCGATCTTCTCTCGGCGGCGGCATCCTCATGGTGGCCACACCGAGCATCACAACCCCGGCTGCGACCGCAGCCACGACACAGGAGGTATGACATGGCAGACATCGCTGCAAGCGGGAACTTCACACCCGCCGAGCTTCTCGCCGAGGTCAATAAAGCGATTCAGGCGGTGCTTGTCGGCGGCCAGTCCTACAAAATCGGCTCCCGCAGCCTGACCCGTGCAGACCTGAACCTCCTGCTGGCGACCCGGAACGACCTGACAGCGCAGATCGCCGCCGAGGAGGACAACGGCCTCTTCTCGGACACCTACGTTGCATTTTTCGATGGGAGGTGACCGGGATGGGATGGCTTGACAACATCATCGGCTGGATCAGCCCGGAGTGGGGCGCACGGCGTGAGGTCTGGCGACAGTACATGAACGAGGTCCGGCACTACGATGCCGGAGATTACAGCCGGCTCAACTCTGGCTGGTACGCCTCAAACCAGAGCGCAGAGGTCACCGACCGATACAGCCGGGACACCGTCCGGGCCAGAGCAAGAGACCTCGAACGGAACTCCGACATGATGAACTCCGTGGTCGGTCCTTTCATTCGGAACACGGTCGGCAGCGGCTACGTCCTCCAGTCCTATGTGGACGATCAGGACACCGCCCGCGAAATTGAACGGCTCTGGAAACTCTGGTGCAAGAAGCAGAACTGCGATGTGACCGGGACGCAGAGTTTCAACCAGATGCTGCGCATGGCCGTGCGCCGGAAGAAAGTCGACGGCGGCATCCTCTTTGTGAAGCGGTACACCGACGCTGGCATGGTGCCGTTTCAGCTTCAGATCTTCGAGGTGGACGAACTGGACAGCAACCAGTTGAACCCCAAAGAGAAAGGCAACCGCATCGTCGGCGGCATCGAGTACAACCAGTACAACCGCCCGATGGGTTTCTGGTTCCGGCAGTATGCGCTGGACGGCATCACCACGATGGAGCCGATCTACGTCCCCGCCAAGGATGTGATTTTCTACTTCAGCAAGCGGCGGCCATCCCAGCTGCGGGAAATGTCCGACATGAGTCAGACCATCACCCGCATCCGGGATGCCAACGAATTCATGACCGCCGTCAGCGTGAAGCAGCGCATCGAGGCTTGCCTTTCGGTGTTTATCAAAAAGACGCTGCCGACCGCTGGCCTTGGCCGCAGTCAGAATGCAGCGACCGGGCCTCGTACCAGCTACGACGGCAAGACCCTGACCCCCGGCATGATCCGGGAACTGAACGCTGGCGACGATGTGTACGCCGTCAACCCGCAGGGTCAGGCGACCGATACGTCCAGTTTCATCAAACTGTTTCAGCGGCTTTTCGGTGCAGGTCAGGGCCTGAGCTATGAGGCCACCTCCCGCGATATGTCGCAGAGCAACTATTCCAGCACCCGGCAGGGCCTCATCGAAGATGGTATGACCTACGCCGAGGAAGAAGAACTTCTGCTGGAGGTCATGGATGAGATCTACGAGACCTTCATCATTTCCGTCGTTCTGGCGGGCCTCATCAAAGCCCCCGGCTTTTGGAGCGACAAGCAGAAATTCTTCCAGCACAAATGGGTCAAGGACCCGAAGCCGTGGATTGACCCGGCCAAGGAAGCGACCGCCACAAAGATCGCCCTTCAGACAGGGCAAAAGACCTTCAAGCAGATTGCCGCTGAAAACGGCACTGACTGGAAAACTCAGGTGGACGACATCGCAGAAGTCCTTCAGTACGCCAAAGAAGAACACGGTATCGATTTAGGAGGTGTAATCCTTGGACAGGCTGTGCAACAGCAGACGGCTCCCGCCCAGCAGACCGAAACTCCGGCAGCGGGCAGCGGAACCGACAGCAGCACCCCCGGAAAAGCGGAGTAATACCCAGCACCGGGAGCTTTTCAGCGGAGCCATCCGAGCGATGGACGGCGAGGGCAATGAGCGCAAGTTCACCCTGTCGTTTTCCAGCGAGGAACCCTACGAACGCTGGTGGGGCAATGAAATTCTCGACCACGCAAGCGGGGCCGTCGATCTCGCCCGGTTGAACGAGATCGGCGTGGTGCTTTTCAACCACAATCGGGATTCGGTCATCGGAAGAATCATCCGGGCATGGCTCGGTGACGACCACCGCTGCTACGCAGAGATCGAGTTCGACACCGACGAACAGTCGGAGATCATCTACCAAAAGGTGCGGAGCGGTACGCTCAAGGGCGTATCGGTAGGTTACCGCATCGACACCATCGAAGAAGTTCTGGCAGGAAAGACGACTGCGGATGGCCGCTTCACTGGCCCCGCCGAGGTGGTCCGCAAATGGTGGCCCTACGAGGTCAGCATCGTGAGCATCCCGGCAGACAGCACGGTGGGCGTTGGCCGTCAGGTCGAGGAAATCGGCCCCGGCACACCGCTGGACATTCTGGAACGTCAGCTTCAGATCAATAAAAATTCCATATAGGAGGTACCCATCTATGGACAAGAAGCAGATCAGAGCGGCCAAGATCAAGCGGCAGCAGGAACTGCTCGATGCCGCGAAAAAGGCTGGCAACCGCAGCCTGACCGACACCGAACAGGCCGAGTTCGACTCCTTGCAGCACGAGATCGACACCCTGACCGAGGAAATCCGGGCAGCGGAAAATCCGCAGACCCCGGCAGACCCGGCTCCCGCTCAGAACCCCACCCCCGCAGCACCTACCGCTCCCGCAAACGCAAACCGTTCTGCGGACCCCGCCCCCGGCTCCGAGGATTTCATCCAGCGGGCCATTGCAGCAGAGCGCACTCGCGTCAGCGAAATCACCGCAATGTGCCGTGACTTCGGTGTTTCTAATGCAGACTACATCCAGAACGGCAGCACCGTGGAGCAGGTCCGCGCAGCCATCATGGAGGACCTGCGCAAGAACGGCGCACCCATCCGCGCTGGCATTCAGATCACTGGCTCCGGCGAGGACGACTTCCGCCGTGATGCAGCAGACGGTCTGCTGATCCGTGGTGGCTTGAGTCCCGAAAAGGCTACCGATGGCGCACAGCAGATGGCCAACATGACCCTGCGCGACATGGCCATCGAGTGTCTGGAGCGCAGCGGCGTGGCTGATGCCCGCCGCAAGAGTTCGGACGACCTGTTCACTATGCTGATGCAGCGTCAGTTCTACAACCCGACCGCAGCGTTCCCGGCCATTCTGGACAACGCCATCAATAAGTCCTACGTCGAGGGCCACCGCAAGGCCCCGGTCACTTTTGACCGCTGGACCAAAAAGGGCAGCCTTAAGGACTTCAAGGTCCACGACAACAACTATCTGGCAGGTCCCATCGGCGACTTTCTCGAAGTCCCGGAGGGCGGTGAGCTGAAGAACGACAAGCCCACCGATGCCAAGCTGCCAACCCGCCGCTTGCACACCTACGGCAAACAGTTCACCCTGTCCCGTCAGGCGTTCATCAACGACGACATCGATCTGGTGACCAGCATCCCCGCCCGCCATGCAGCAGCGGCCCGCCGCACCATCAACACCCAGTGCTATCAGATTCTGATGGGCAACCCCGCCATCTACGACGGCAAGAAGCTGTTCTCCGCAGACCACCGCAACTTGCTGAAAACCGGCAGCGGCATCACCAAGGCGGCAGTTCAGAGCATGATCCTGACCCTCTCTACGCAGAAAGACGAGTTCGGCCAGCCCATCATCATCCGCCCCGGCGCATTCATCGTCCCGGTCGGCATGAGTTTTGATGTGTACCCCTGTTCAACAGCCCCACCATCAACACCGAGGGCAACACCCAGTCCGTCAACCCGCTGTACCAGTACCGCAATCTGGACGTGATCGAGGACCCGACCATCAACACGCTGGCTGGCGGCTTCGGCAATGCGATGCCGTGGTTTATGACCGCAAACACCACCGACACCGCCTTCATCGAGGTCGACTACCTGAACGGTCAGGAGATTCCGACCATCCGCCGCATGGAGACCCCCGGTCAGCTGGGCTTCGTTTGGGACATCTACCTCGACTGGGGCATCAACGTCATGGACTACCGTGGCGCAATTAAGAACCCCGGCACCAACATCGCAGACCCGCTGGGCTAAGAAAGGAGCGCATGAGTTATGGCAAAAGCTGAATTCTGGCAGCGCGGTGAGGCACTGGACTACACCAACGCCACTACCGCCACCATTCCCGCGAACACCATCGTGAAGATCGGCGATCACATCGGCGTGACCGGCACCGACATCGAGCCGAACAAGGTCGGCTCCCTGCACGTCGGCGGCATTTGGGAAATCCCCAAAACCGGCAGCAAGAAGATCGACATGGGCGCAACCGTGTACTTCGACGGCAACGGTATCACCGACACTGCATCCGGCAACACCGCAGTCGGCTATGCAGCAGCATCCGCCACCGCCGAGGACACCAAGATTCTGGTTAAGCTGGATGGCTGATCGGCTTCTCGCCCTTGCCCACATTCAGGTCGGCTTCGTCCAGTACAAGCCCGGCGACTTCCTCCCGGCAGACCGCCCGGAGGACACCGCCGCATGGATTGAGGCCGGAACCGCCATGTGGGTGCCGGAGGACTACCACCCGCCCAGTTGGGTGGCGGCCCGCCCGGTGACCGCTGAACCCGGTCTCCCCGGAATCGCTGTCGGCGGCGAGTTGACCGGGAACGACCTTGTCGGGAAAATCCCCAAAACGGTGGAAAGGCGGCGCAAGAAATGCAAAGCATGAGTTTCAAGCAGGTCATGGACCGGGATGTTGATGAAGCGTTTCTCAACACCGCCGAGTTTGCAGACCTGCACAACATCGACGGCAACAACGTGCCCGCCCTCATTGACGACATGGAGAACATCGAGCGCGAGAAGCAGATGAAGTCCAACATGGACGGCATCCATGCCCGGCAGGTGCTGCTCTACGTCAAAGCGTCTGTGTTCCCCGGTGGCCTCCCGGCACAGAAGCGGGTGGTCAAGCTGGACGGCAAGATGTACACCGTGGTCGATGCCACCGATGAGGGCGGCGTTTACACCATCACGCTGGAGGCGAACCGCAGCAGATGAATGTATCTTCTTCAGACGGCATCCTTCGGTTTGAGTTCGACGAAGATCTTCTCCACACCATAGAGGATGCCCTCGGATCCATGAAAAGTGAGAGCCGCAGAGTGCTGAAGAACGCCGTCAATGACACCGCCAAAGATGCCAAAAAGGACCTCGCCAAAAAAGCGCAGGAAACCTATGCGGTAAAGCAGGGCCGCTTCACCAAGGCGATGAAAACCCAGAACGCCACCGAGAGCAGCCTCACGGCCACGATCAATGTCACCGGGGAACAGCTAGAACTTAAAGATTTTAAGGTTTCGCCCGCCACGTATCGCACAGGCCCGGACAAGCCCGATGTTCTGAAAGCCAAGGTCCTGCTTTCCAGCAGCCTAAAGGGATTGATGAAATCCAGCAACAAGGCGTTTCTGGTGAAATTCCGCAACGGTCACGTTTCAGTCGCCCAGCGATACCACAAGACCCGCTACCCGATCAAGAAACTGCTGTCGAACTCCATCCCCACGATGATCGGCAGCAAAGACCGGGTATACGGCGTTATTGAGCCGGAAATCTATGACAAACTCATGGACAACATTCTCAAAGAGATCAAGAGGGTGACCAGATGACCGCAAGAGATCTTCAGGTCAGACTCCAGCAGGACCTGACCGAGCTTTTTAAGGACAGGCGATATAAGACCCCGGATGGGAAGATGGAGCCTGTCCATGTGTTCCGTCAGAACTTGCCGCAGCGAAAGAGCGAGGAAGATGAGGACCCTTTTCCCTACATCACCGTTGTTCTTGACAGCGGCGGGGTCAAGGATCAGATGACCGCGCACAAAATCGCTGTCGTTTTCCGCATCGGCATCTACGACGAAGATTTAACTAATCAGGGCCACGCAAGCGTTCTCGAAATCATGGAAGTAAATCTTCACGCTGGCCCTGAAGTTCGTGACGGTATACACCGGAAGTGTCCATGTTTTTGCTGTGGCCGACCAACATTTTCAACTGGCTATCCGTCAGGACACTGGATTCAACACTGACAAAGGTGTGACGCAGTTCGTAAAGAGAAACCTTTGGCTCAAGGCCGTTTGCTTCCTGGTACGATTCCCAGCGGCGATAGAGTGCATGTTCGGACGGAATCTGGAACAGCGGTGTATTGTAGTTCAGCTGGATACCCTGAGTTTTCAAGAAATGCACCTGTGCTTCATAGGCTTCCCGTGCTTCCTTGCCCATGTCAAAGGAACGAATGGCATTCTCATTCTTGCCGGTGGTCTGCTCCCGATGGACATTGATGCTGCGCCGGAGGTTGACCGTGTTCCCCTTGATGTCCCCATACCATAAGCCAATCAATTCTCCGGGGCGTAGACCGGTGGCAACGGCAAAACGATAGGCATAGACATACTCGTCAAAAACCGGTTTACCATAGTAGGTGCGTGTATCTACGCTGAACAGAACCTTCAGGGCATTGGGCTGCAGGATCGTGCGTTTCCCCATCCGAGCGTTTTTGGGGATGGACAAATCAGGGTGCAGCGTCGTATATTTGTTCCTTCTGCACCACTTGACAAAGGCTGTTTCTGCGGCCCTTATCGTCATAAGCGTCTTTCGGCTCAATGGCTGGTTTGAAATAGGCTTGCGCTGATTCTTCTTTTGTGAACGCTTTCTGAAAGATACGTCGATAGCCTTTTGAAGGTCTCCCTCGGTTAGTTCATCAATGCGGATATTTCCACAGGTCGGCAGAATGTAGCATTCCCCATAGCGCTGACATTGTATTACATAGGATGTGCCGCAAGTCAGCTTCAATTCCTCTATCCATTCGGCATAAAGGACACTGGCCTTCTTTTTTCCGTCTCGGATGCTGTCATCCAGCCATGCGTCAGCCTTGGCGTTGGCTTCTCTCTGGCCAGTACGTCCGGGAGTGCTGCTGTAAAAGCGTTTGCGGGTACCGTTTTCCTGCACGGCGATGCACCAACGCTTTTCTTTTTCGACCCAAAAGGCCGTGTTAGTCCACTTTTTCATTTTCTGCTCCTTTTGTCAACAACATTATAAAATTTTGATAATCGTTGACTTTAACAACTAATTGATGTAATATACTGTTGTGAACAGTTGGTTCACAGAATTTCGGGAAACTGAGGAACAAATTAGAAAAATGGGGGTGAAACGCAGAATGCAGGATATGACGGAAGAGCAATTGAAGCGATACATCAAAGAGGTTTACATAAAACTAACGCTTCAAAATCGGGAAAAGCTCGAAGCATACGCAGATGCACTGCGCATTTCCCAATCCTCACAAGAGCAGGACGGTTGAGGTGGCCTGCTCATTTAAGGCCCTGCCGGTTGCCGCCGGTGGGGCCTTTTTTGCATTCAAACATAAAAGAACCCATAAAAAGAACGAGATCTGCAATTCAACAAACCTCGTTCTTACATGTGAATGATATTCTACGCCATGAGGCACCCCGTCATTCCCGGAGGATAAACATAGAACGAGGGTTATTTGCTGTTCTCTTTTTCGGACTGAGCTTTAAGCAACTCGTACATATTGACCATAGGAAGCTCGATTTTTCCATGATTAAGAACCATAGAGGACATGACTTCCATTTTGGAGCGGGCGACACTATACAGTGTTGCCGAACCATTGAACCACAGCTTGGATATAAAATCTTCGTCAGGAACAGCTTTATCAATTTCAAATATACCGTGCAGTGCCATGTGATATTTGCAAGACGCATCCGAACCGTCACTTAACGAATATACACCATCAAGGATAAGTCGTACATAAGCAGCCTTTTTTGAAGGGTCAGAACAAGAAATCTGATCACTGACGGAAACTGAAAGTTGATGTGTCAATTCGCAGTCAGTAACAGCGTCAATGATGTTATTATCAAAAGAACATTCAGTAATAAAGCTTCCTTTATACTGAATATCTGCTTCATACTGTTTTGCATCCATTATGCTGCACCCCCTTCAGCCTTTTTAGGCTTCTTAGGAAAAAGAACTGCATTTGAGGAAAAACCAGTCATTTTATAGGCCGTGTTGTTTGCAGCACCAGACTTCACGCTTTCGGGTTCGGTGGACACAATCTGATCATCGGGCTTCAAAGGGCACTGAACCGAAAGCCCCAAAGCATCAGCAATGTCAACCAACGTATCAATGGTATAGTTGCAATCCCCACTCTCCCAACGGGAAACAAGGCTTTGTTTTACGCCCATTTTTCCAGCGAGGTCCTTTTGCGTCCAGCCCTTTGCCCGGCGGGTATCGTGAATCATCTGCTGGATTTGGATATTTATTGCAGTTTTTGCCATATCTGCAACGGTCATGTTTTTGGTTAAAGCATCAATTAAATCATATATAGTTGCTTTGCAAGACATATTCAGCCCTCCTTTTTGAGTTCAGCGAAACGCTGCTTTGCAACGGGAATGTATTTAGAATACTCAGTATTATTGTGACCAGTCCGTTCATAAAAAGCGCTTAAAATATAAACGATTCCATCCTGATAAACAAAAAGAACTCTTACATTTGAACCGGAAAACAGAAATCGCATAGAGCATAGTGGAGCTTACCCTACAAGATGCTCCATAGCTGAACCTTTTCCACCAATACAGGAGTCTCCATAATTTTGGAGGTTTACAACATATTCTTCGAGTTTAGAGATAAATTGACTTTCAGCACCACCTTTTCCAAGAAGATTTATAACTTCCGGAATAAAAGAACGGTGAATGGATAGCATGTTCGCATATCTATCAAAAAGCTCTTTAAGAAGTATCAAAATTTGAATTTCGTTCAGGTTAACCACATCCCATCCACGTCTATCCTATTATATCACTTATAAGTGATATTTACAACGCATTTAACTAATTTCACACTATTATAATTGTACTATATAGGTATGTTTGTGTTATTCTTTCCCTTGTTCCTGCCCAAGCTTCAGCAGCTTGGCATACTCGTACAGCTTTTGGAGGCTTTCCTTGTTCAGCCCTTCAGTCAGGCGGTCAACGTCTGACTGGGGGGCTTTTTCTTTTTGCTCAGGATCTTCATGGGTTGGTACAGGTGCGGGATCGTCAGTCTCGCCGTTGAGGTATGCCACAGGTACATTGAAGTAGGCCGCAACCTTTCGGGCGGTAGCGTCTGTAATGCCACCTCCTTTTTTCCAGCGGTTTACAGTTGGCTTAGAAAGCCCCATCTCTAACGCGGCACCAGAAGGAGTTTTATCCACACTTGCGCAAAGCTCCAAGTACTTCTCGTAAAATGTCATAATAGCCACCGCCTATATTTTGTACAAATTCTACAAAGTTAAAAAAGTTACTCAAAAAGTTTTACAGTTAATAGAGTAACTACTATACTGTACACAGTAACTCAAGTTACTTACAGAATAGCACACTTAAATATCAAAAGCAAGATAGAACGCACGAAAAAAAGAGTTAAAAAATAGGAGGAAAACACCATGAAGAAACTGAATATCACTTACGATACTCTGGAAATCGAGAACGGCGAGAAAATCACCGGGGAGACCTGTTACACCGTCGAGTTCGCAGACGACCGCGTAGCGAACCGCCTGCTGGATAATGGCACATCTGGCGTTGCCGTTGCCGAACTGGAAAAGCTGCTGCGAGTGGTCGAGCGCTTCAAATGCCGCTACTACGTTTCCGGAAGCATCAAGCATTACGAACTAGTGGAGGGCTGAATGATGAAAACTATTAGAATGCCGAAAGACAGTTTCACCAAGCTGGCCGATGAACGCGAGCTGCGCTGCCCGAATGCAACGTACATCCTTATCAATGGTGCCGAAAGGGATACCCGAGACACGGCTTTTTCACCCCCAATCGTTTCGTGGGCTGCTTCTATGCGAGGTGTGCATTGGGGCACCCTACCGACCCGGGAGATGGGATGTGGTTCGATTTCACAGCTTCGCACCGATTCACCGCCGACCCCGTAGGCGGCACAGCCTGACGCATGGGGCTGCATACTCCCCACTGGAAGCTAGTGTGGAAGGCGGCGGGATCTCCTTGCCCGCCCTTTGACCTCCTCCACATATGCCGGAGGCGC
>CALDLZ010000364.1 GCA_937915335.1 uncultured Faecalibacterium sp. | reverse complement strand
GAAGCGTACCCTCGCCGTGTGAACGTTTGCTAGGCATATATGCCCCCTTTCCGATGTTCAGATGTTTCGTGAATACAGGGAACATTATACCGTGTTAGAAAATTCCCTTCTCGACTTTCTTTGCTATTTTGCACCATGCAGTGTTTCTGGTTATAGAAATCAGGGGGTAAGCTGTAAAAACGCTGCCGGATGTCAGTCCGACAGCGTAGTGAGATTACAGTTCTATTTTGTCTGCAATCAGGTCATTACCGCATCCGGCCATCGCCGCCCATCAGAGCGGTCATTTCTTCGATGTAGTCCAGCGGAAACGGCGGTTCACACAGCGGCTTCATAGCAATGCTCATGAGCTTCATGGGATTATCGTCTGCGGCCACTCGGTTGGAACTGAGCTTTCCGCAGCGTTTGCAACGGTGGATGATAGCCCACTCACCGCCTTTGCGTACCCATACGGAAATCGGCTCCATGATGCCGCCGCAGTCGGATGCCCGGTCACCGGGTTCTTCGTCCACATGGAGGCTGGACAGGCAGTTGGGGCAATGGTTGCGGTGGCCGCTCCCGGCGTTTTGTGGGGTGCAGACACGCCCACAAACTTTGCAGGTAAAGGTATCATTGCAGGCATGGGTTTTATAATAACCCTTTTCGTACATTTTGCGTTTGTTTTCGCGGTTCATGTTGTTGTCCTCCTGAAGATTTGTGAGTGTACTTCTTCGGGAGGAATGGCTTGTGAATTTTGCCAGACCTCCCGGTCAACCCACAAGCTCCAGTGCAAATGTTGTATGTTTCAAAAGGCTCTCCTTATAGTTTGAAGTGTTTTTATTGAACAATAAATTCAGTTTCGGGATTTCATTTTTGAGTGTTGTACCAGTCAAGCACGGCCTTTAAGTTTTCCGCTTTGACCCGCTCACCGCCGTGGAGCATCATGTCAAGCATATCGTCCTCCTCTGGTGTGCGGTTTTCTTTGGCAGAAAGATTTTTTCCAGTGGCTTTGACCATGATTTCCATCATAGGGCGGTAAATGCCATGCAGCTTTTTCACATCAAAGTTACCTTGCAGGGTAAATACCGGGATATTTGCGGAAATCGCAGTCTTATTTCTCACATTGTCGGTCAGAGTTCCAGTTTTGCTCATGCCCACACCGCAGACTGCGCAGATTTTGTATCGTTTTGCTGCATCCGCATAGCCTTTCACAGAACCAGCCATAATCCAGCCAAGATAGATGATCTCTGCGCCAGAAACAACGGATTTCTTTGCTTCAGCGAGAGAATAGGCAGGGAGACCAGTTTCATGGGCAAGCAGCTTTGCATAATGCTCTGCGCTGCCAGTGTTGGTCGTATAAAGAATTGCATCCATAAAAATTTCCTTTCAAAAAATAAGACGCAGCACCAACCACAAATCATTTTGTGGTCAGCACTGCGTCTTTGCGTTTGGCTGAACTTTTATTTTTATCACATGATAATTCTGCGCATTGATGATGCTTTCCTGCCGGCACTTAGGGCAGAAAAGCGGAAAGTTGCGCAATACCGTGTCTGGAAGCAATCGTGCGCGTGTCTTTGCCCCGCAAATGGGACACATGATCCATTTTTCATCTGCTGTATTCATTTTTCACCTCGTTCGATGTTAAAGGTACGAAAGAACAGCCTTACATGAGCGTCCAGCTTTTCAAGGCTTTCAGCTTCTCGTTCCGGCTGACGGTCACAGACACTAAGCAAGGTGATGACCGGGGAAACATACATCCACGCCAGCGTATCCGGGTCTTCGTTCCGAAGTTCGCCGTTCGCAATCAGCGCACGGAATATCCCGGCATGGTAGGAAATCATACGGTCTACATAGCGTTTGGAAAAAAGCTCGGCAAGCTCCTGAGAGCGGAACTGTTCCAGTGTCATCATCCGGCGGAACTGGCTGATGGTTTTATCATGCAGCGAATAGAGGAAAATCTGCCGGACTTTTTCAATCAGCATCTCCTCCGAGATATGAGTGAAAACCGGGACATCTTTTTTAGAATCCTGCACATGAACTGAGATCTCATTGGTATCTTTTTCGTAGTGGGCAGAAGTCGTTTCCACAATGGCATCAAAAATGGCCTGCTTGCTGGGGAAGTGATTATAAAGCGAAGGTGCCTTGATGCCGACTGCTTTTGCAATTTCGCCAACACTGACGGAATCATACCCTTTGGTCGAAAACAGTTCCAGAGATTTTTCCAGAATACGCTGCTTGGTGTCTTCCATTTTCATTCGCCCTTTGCTAACTAATATTTGTTAGTTCTACTATAATCAAAAATGTTTCCGTTGTCAAGCGTTTTTCTGAAAGACAACGGAAACATGGTCGTTACCGCAGGCCAACGGCATCCATAATTGCTTCAATGCTCTCCACCGGCTGATTTCCCCAGTTGCGTTCAATATCTTCCAGACCAGCCGAGGAAAGCAAGTCCTCCGCCCCATCGTCTAAAAGTTTCTGATAAGCGTTATCCACAAGTGACAGCTTATCGGAAAAAGCAACTTGTTCATCGTTTCCTTTGTCCATAAGCCAGTTTACGGTAGCTTCCCGGATTTCAGCAGGGTCAAGACCTGTGTTTGTTCCCCAATCCAGCAGTTTTGCGGCGGCTTGCACGGCTGTCATAACTGTGGTCTGCACCGCAGAAATACTCTGGCAAGTTCCGGGTCAAAATGCGTTCCGGCATCCTGCACGATGATAGAAAATGCTGTATCAAACGAAAATGCTTCCTTGTAGCAGCGTTTAGATACCAGAGCATCAAACACATCGGCCAGTGCCATGATACGCGCTTCCACTGGAATCTCTGTGCCTTTCAGCCCGCAGGGATAACCTGTTCCATCCACTTTTTCATGGTGGTAATGTGCTACATTGACCGCCACGGCCACAAAATCGGGAGCTTCAACATCGGTCAGAACTTCTTTTACGATGCGGGCACCGATGGCCGGGTGTTCTTTCATCTTCGCATATTCTTCCGGGGTGAATTTATGTGAAAAAACAGGCGATGGAAGAAGCAAATAGAACAGGTGCCGAACTCTATGAAATTCGCTCCATGGAGCGCACAGAGGGAACACTGGGCTTTTGGTGGTGCGGACGCTATGGGATGCACCGCTGGGCAATGCCCATTGAATCTGTGAGCGTTGACCTGACGCAGTACGACCATGTGACGATCTGTTCGCCCATTTGGGTATTTACACTGGCCGCGCCTGTGCGCAGTTTCTGTCAGCAGGTATCCGGAAAAATCAAGGAAGCAGACTACATTCTGGTGCATCATCAGAACAATCGCTATGAAAATGTGGCGCAGGAGATGGATACGCTGCTGGGCATCCAGCATACCCAGCTTCGCAGTATTCGGTGCAGAGAGGGCGTTTTTCGCAACGCCTGATTATTCATGGGGTTCCATGTGCCGCAGACGTTCCATCAGCCGTAGTTGTTCCAGAAAACTTTTCTCTTTGAGGATAGCGATGCCCTGTTCCTCGTCCCCAAGGATCAGCAGATTATCACCCGGATGAATATCAAAAATTTTCCGAGCATTGGCGGGAATCACAATTTGTCCTTTATCTCCCACTTTTACCATGCCGAAAACGTGCTTGCCTTTAGGCGGCACTTCCAGCCCTAAATTTTCTTGGTCAGTTTTCTCATAGTTCACGAGGTCGTCCATGGAAACGCCGAAAATATCTGCCAGCCGCTTACACCGTTCAATGTCTGGCAGAGATTCTCCCGTTTCCCTTAATTAAAGATATTACCGACCATAACACAAACCCACGCTTACAATGCTTTTGAATCAACGCCCTTTTATATATAGTATGGAGATTCTATTATGAACAAACTGCTCTCCTGCCGCTTCAATATGGACACTAACCGGGTAGAAGCCCGGTTCGCAGATGGCTCCACCATTGCCATCGACTGCACCGCCGTTGAGGACGAGTACGGCGATACCCCGGCACAGCGGGCTGAACTTGACTGGCTGCTCTACAACAAGCCCTTGGAGTATGCCCAGCTTGTGCTGGGTGGGGAGATAGAACATTATCTCTCGCTCGGCTGTGACCATGGCAGATTAGAAGATTGACCTTTAATTAAAATATCCGAATCCGACAAAACAGCCCTCTACTTGCAGTCTTTGCAGGTAGAGGGCTGTTCGTTCGTTAGTCACTGGCTATGTTTTCAGACATCAAACCATGGTTCGTTTTGGTTTTACTCGGTGCTTTTTAAGGGTTCTTCTGTATTTTCTTGACTTTTTAGAAACTGTGTGTATTCTTCAAAAAAATCAATTACTGATGTCCTATAGTTCGTAACTGCTTGTTCTTGATTGCTCTGTAATGGCTCCGTAGAAATAAATTTAAGTAACATAATACAATGTTGATCTTCCAGAACCATTTCGTATGTTTCCTGAATATTTATGCTCTTTTCATTCTGAAAAGCGGCAATTGCCTCTGTTGGCAAGGAATCAATTGTCAGCATTCGCTTGCCTAGTTCTTCTTCAGAATATAAAAATGTCATACATACAAGGATACCATCGTTTGAATCAAAATAGACAGCTTTTCTATTTTTGGGTTTTAGTGGATCACCGTCATACAAATCGTCCGGTTCCTCAAAATATTCATTCTCAGGAAAGCCAGCGCTATATATGTCGGCTGTACTATTTAGCATCTCAAATCCGGATGGCTCAAAATTTTTTACGATTTCATCAACATACTGCGAATACAACGAATAACTATCAGAAGCAGATTCGTTTATATTTTGCGTATTAGAGCAAGATGTTAATGCAAAGCAGATCACCAAACAGAGCAGTGTTGCCAGAGGCATTTTCTTAAGTATTCGCATGGGACACCCCAGCAGAAAGCCGATGCCGCTGCACGGCTCCTGTCCGGGCCATTCCTGCTGATGCTGGAAGAACGCATAGACCGCTTTGCTACGGCAAAGTGTGCCTGATAATTTATTCACCTAAAGTGGTGGCTCTCAAAGTGAGACACACCACTTTACCTTTCTAAAGGAGGAACACCGTATGAAGAAAAACATTGCCCGCAATCCCTTATGGCCGGACTGGTACAACGGCAAGAAAATTGATGAAGTCCAGTTTGGCCGCGCCTTTCTCGAACAGCGTCCGCTGAAATGCGTCAACGGCACATTGTATACGCTGGATGGGCCTGTCGAAGATGAAAGCGAGGTCAAGCAGCAGATTTTGGAGAACATCGAAGAATATGTCACCTCCGGCCTGTCCAAAAAGGTCACCAACATTCTGGAGACCATCAAGCTGCTGGCTTTCTCGGAACCGTTTCCCATTGAGCAGGACTGCATCCACCTCCAGAATGGCGTTTACCACCTTGCGGATGGAACCTTTCAGGAGACCCGACTGTTCTGCCAGAACCGCTTGCCTGTGAAGTATGACCCAAAAGCTGCCAGCCCGGAACGCTGGCTGACTTTCCTGCATGACCTGCTGGACGATGCCGACATCCCCACCTTGCAGGAGTATCTGGGCTACTGCCTTATCCCCAGCACCAAGGGGCAGAAGATGATGCTCATTGTCGGCAAGGGCGGTGAGGGCAAATCCCGCATCGGGCTGGTACTGAAGCGGCTCATGGGAGATGCCGCCAGCAACGGCAGTGTCCAGAAAATCGAGAACAACCGCTTTGCCCGTGCCGATTTGGAACGCCGCCTGCTCATGATCGACGATGACATGGACATGAACGCCCTGCCCAAGACGAATTATATCAAGACCATCGTGACCGCCGAGGTCAAGCTGGACTTGGAGCGCAAGGGTGTCCAGAGCTACCAGCGGGACATTTACGCCCGATTCCTCTGCTTCGGCAATGGTGCGCTGACCTCGCTGTACGACCATTCGGACGGTTTCTTCCGCCGCCAGCTTATCCTGACCACCAAGGACAAACCTGCTGGCCGCGTGGACGACCCCTTCCTTGTCGAGAAGATGTGCGCCGAGTTGGAGGGCATTCTGCTGTGGTGTCTGGATGGCTTGCAGCGATTGTTGCGGAACAATTACACGTTTACGGTCAGCCCCAAAGCCGCCGCCAACGTGGACACCATCAAACGCAGCAGCAACAATGTCATAGACTTCATGGAGTCCGAGGGCTATTTCCGCTTCAAGGCGGATTACTCCATCAGTTCCAAGGACTTTTACGACATTTATAAGTTGTGGTGTGAGGACAATGCCTGTCACAGCGTATCGGCCATCCGTTTCAGTGCCGAGCTGCGCCAGAATGACCGCCGCTATAACCTTGAATCCACCAACAACATCTATCTGCCCGGTGGCCGCAGAGTACGCGGCTTTGTAGGCATCGAGCCGCTTGTCCACCCATG
>CALDLZ010000363.1 GCA_937915335.1 uncultured Faecalibacterium sp. | reverse complement strand
ACGCTATGGCTCTTTTTCTTCCACAAGCTTAGCTTGTGGTTTTCTCTATGAAAAAATAGGGAAAGACACCCCGGAGCAGGGTGTCTTTTTTGTTTAAAAATAGAAAATCCTAAACTTTTTTGCAGAAACCTCTTGCAAAGCAGCCTTTCTTATGGTAAACTGATTGAGCTGTGATTGTGCTGCTATAGCTCAGTTGGTAGAGCGCATCCTTGGTAAGGATGAGGTCTCCAGTTCGAATCTGGATAGCAGCTCCAGCTCAAACCGCCTTGATGGGAAACCGTCAGGGCGGTTTTTCTGTATCGAGCAAACAACAAAGCCGCAGGCCTGTTGAGGGCTTGCGGCTTTGCTGTTATGGGAAAGAGGTAAAAGTGTCTGTAAAATGTCGGATTTAATTAGAAGTCAACCTCGGTGTCGTAGTAGCAGCACTTGAGCAGCTTCTCCATCTCCTCCTGGTTGGGCTGACGGGGGTTGGAGCCGGTGCAGGCGTCGGCAATGGCGTTCTTTGCGATCTCGGGCAGACGCTCCAGGAAGACTTCCTCAGGAACAAAACCCTGCTCGGTGGGGTAAGAATCCGCGCCATAGTTCTTGATGCAGTGGGGGATGTTCAGCGCGTCGTTCATACCGCGCAGGTACTCGATGAGCAGCTTGACCTTTTCGTCATCGTTTGCACCGCCCAGCTTCATCTCGTCAGCGATGACACCATAGCGCTTCTTGGCCTCGGGATCCTTGGCGTTGTAGGCAATGACCTTGGGCAGGTACATAGCGTTGGCGGCACCATGGATGATATGCGCACCGTAGTCCGCAAAGGCAGCACCGGTCTTGTGTGCCATGGAGTGGACGATGCCCAGCAGAGCGTTGGAGAATGCCATGCCGGCCAGGCACTGTGCGTTGTGCATGGAATCACGCTTAGACATATCGCCGTTGTAGCTGTCCACCAGGTCACCCTGGATCATGCGGATGGCGAAGATAGCCAGCGGGTCGGTGTAATCACAGTGCGCGGTGGAGACATAAGCCTCGATGGCGTGGGTCATTGCGTCCATACCGGTGTGGGCGACCAGCTTCTTGGGCATAGTCTCGGCCAGATCAGGGTCAACGATGGCGACATCGGGGGTAATCTCAAAGTCAGCGATGGGGTACTTGATACCCTTATGGTAATCGGTGATGATGGAGAAAGCGGTCACCTCGGTAGCAGTGCCGGAGGTGGAGGAAATGGCGCAGAAACGAGCCTTGCGGCGGAGCGGCGGGATACCGAACACCTTGCACATCTCCTCAAAGGTGATGTCTGGGTATTCGTACTTGATCCACATGGCCTTGGCGGCATCGATGGGGGAGCCGCCGCCCATGGCGATGATCCAGTCGGGCTCGAACTTTAGCATGGCTTCGGCACCACGCATAACAGTCTCAACGGAGGGATCGGGTTCGATGCCCTCGAACAGCTCAACCTCCATGCCGGCTTCCTTCAGATAACTTACAGCACGATCCAGGAAACCGAACCGCTTCATGGAGCCGCCGCCAACGCAGACGATGGCTTTTTTACCGGTGAAGGTTTTCAGCGCTTCCAAAGCGCCCTTGCCGTGGTACAGATCGCGGGGAAGAGTAAAACGTGCCATAGGAAATACCTCCGATCAATCAGAACTCTCTTTTTGGGACTATTTGACACAAAAATAACCAACTCTCTTGCACTAAGTGTACTGCAAACTGTTCAAAAGTTCAATTGCCGGAATGTGGAAAAATCGGCTTTCCTTTTGGGCATTTCGCTGGAAAAGAAACGCTTCTTTGCGGTCGAAACCAGAAAAATGGCAAAAAGAAAACCACCTGAAGCTCTAAGACTTCAAGTGGTTTTGCAATGGAGCTGCTATCCAGATTCGAACTGGAGACCTCATCCTTACCAAGGATGCGCTCTACCAACTGAGCTATAGCAGCAAATGGCGACCCGGATCGGGCTCGAACCGACGACCCCCAGCGTGACAGGCTGGTGCTCTAACCAACTGAGCTACCGGGCCATGATCGCTCAAGTTCGTGCGGTGTTCACCGCCGGAACGTGCATTATTATACCGGAAGATGGCCGGCTTGTCAAGAAGAAAAATCAAAAAAGCTGCAAAAAAGATGAAAAAGGCAGACTTTCATGGGGAAACAGCCTCACCCAGCGCTGCGCGCCGCCTTCCCCAAAGGAAAAGACATAAAAACAAAACCTCCGGAACTACTGCTCCAGAGGTTTGTGGCAGGGGTAGTAAGTCTCGAACTCACGGCACGCGGTTTTGGAGACCGCTGCTCTACCAACTGAGCTATACCCCTAAATCTATGCTGCATCCGTTGAATGCCTGTTTATTATATAGGATTCAGCAGAAAATGTCAAGCATAAATTTTCAGTTCTTGGTGTTGCAGCCGCAGCAGCCATCATTCTGGCTGGGCAGGCTCTGGGCCAGCTGCTCCAGTGTCACGCTGTCAATATACTGATTGATGACTTCGTCCAGTCCGGCCCAGAAGGGCAGGGTAAAGCACTGCTCGGACATGGGGCACTCGTTGGTCTCGCTGCCCAGGCAGGGAATGGGCGCAACGCTGCCCTCGATGGCCCGCAGGATCTCACCGGCGGTGTAATCGGCGGGAGCCTTGGTCAGCCGGTAGCCGCCCTGGCTGCCGCGCTCACTCTTCACAAGGCCGACACGGGCCAGGGGCGTGACGATCTGTTCCAGATATTTCAGGCTCAGGTTCTGCCGCTCGCTGATCTCTTTCAGGGGGACGGTGGTGCCCGGCGCGTAGCGGGCCAGTTCTGCCATCAGGCGCAGGGCGTAGCGGCTCTTTGTGGAAAATTTCATGGTCTACTCTCCTTGCTTCTCTTCTTAGTATACCACGCGGCCCGGGTTTTGCAAAGCGAAAACACGGTTTCTCTTGCCGAAACAAAAAACCTCTGTTATCATAGAATAGAGAAATAAGCGCAACATGGAGATGAGACAATGGTAGAGAAGATCACACCGGCCGAGGCCATCCGTCTGCTGGATGCAGGCAAGGCGCTGGCTGTGGATGTCCGGGAACCGGACGAATTCGCCGTGGGGCATATCCCCGGCGCAAAGCTGCTGCCGCTGGGCGATGTGCTGACCCGCGCGGAGGAGGTCCTGCCGGAAAAGGACGCACAGTGGCTGATCTACTGCCGCACCGGCCGCCGCGGCGCCGATGCCGCACAGAAACTGGAAGGTCAGGGCTACACCAATCTGCGGGACCTCGGCGGCATCCTGAGCTGGCCCTATGAAATCGAGGGCGATTTTGAGGGACATTTTTAAGAAAGCCAAGGAAAAAGGAGAAAGCGATGTTCGACCCAAAAGAGTTTGCGGGCACCCACTGCGGCTGCCGCTACCAGCAGGACTACCGCCCCACCCTGGGCCGGGACGGCAAGAAGGAATCCGGCACGCTGGAAGTCATCAAGTTCTATTATGATGGTGCTGTCCGCTTCGAGCAGCACTGCTACGGCGAGGCGGCGACCTTTGTGTTCGGCGTGTGGGCCGACCATATGGACCCGGATGGTACCCTGCACTGGGCTCTGCCGGATAAGCGCAAGAGCTATTATGATGAAAGCTATCTGCCCCAAAAGCTGGACAGGGTGGATGAAGCCGGGAATCTCTACTTCGATGGCGGCCGCTTCCCGTGGAAACTGGCCGACGATTTTGCCGAGGATCCCCGCTGGGGCTACCCCAAATGGAAGGTGACTTTGGGAAAACTGATGGGAAAGGGCCGTTGATTTTGCACAGAATGCTGCAAAAGGCGAAATTGTGGACAATTCCGAGTATTCCCATTGACCTGCTGGGAAATGATATGGTATACTACTTCGGTTAAAGGGTATCGCCCCGGCACCAGCCGGGCTGACAAAAAGAGAAATTTTGGATTCTGCGAGAAAGGATTCTTCCCATGGAAATCAGCGAGAAAGTGGTTTATCTCGACAATGCCGCCACGACTGCCTGCGCCCCCGAGGTGCTGGCCGTTATGGTCGAGGCCCTGAATGGCGCCTGCGGCAACCCCAGCAGCCATTACAGCGTTGGCTACGAGGCCAAGGAGTTTGTGGACACCGGCCGCGCGCAGGTGGCAAAGGCCATCAATGCCGCCCCGGCGGAGATCTTCTTCACCGGCTGCGGCTCCGAGGCCGATAACTGGGCCGTGAAGGGCA
>CALDLZ010000362.1 GCA_937915335.1 uncultured Faecalibacterium sp. | reverse complement strand
CAGTCAGGCTCTTGCGGCCCTTAGCACGGCGAGCATTGATGACCTTGCGGCCGTTCTTGGTGCTCATGCGGGTCAGAAAGCCATGAACTTCCTTGCGCTGACGCTTCTTGGGCTGAAAAGTTCTCTTCATGGTTGTATCCTCCGTAAAAACTCGTCCCCGGTAATGGGGCATTTCTGGTCCCAAATTGGGGACAGGCTTGCAATTCAACAGTATATCGCACACTATCCCCTTCTGTCAAGCATTTTTTTCGCTTTCCAGCAAACTTTTTTCAAAACCCATTGTGAAAAAGCTTTCAACTTTTTCACCCGTTTCCCGTGGAAAACTTTCTATCCACCATATCTTGTGGCCAAAAACGCCCTTGGACACAAGAACGGCGAGAGTGCGATGGAGCGTCTTTTCTTATGTATTATAAATTACATTATAGAATATAGACGCAGGGAGATTTTTGTGGTATACTAACCTGGTATCAGCAGCATTGTTGAAAACTTCAACCAATTCAATGGAGTGGATGTTTTATGGATTCTTTCAAGGACGTTTTAGAGGCCGCCCAGGCGTACTGCAAAACGCAGATGGCCGAGCCGACCTATAATCTTTACATTGACGGACTTGAGCCCATCAGCTTTGAGGACTCGAGCCATATCACCTTGTCGGTGCGCAACGATTTCATCTGCAAGATCGTCACCGACCGGTACCTGGGCCTGCTGAAGGAGGCCTTCAAGACCGTGCTGGGTTTTGACGTGGATATCACGCTGGTGGTGCCCAGCACCCCGCCCCACGAGGTGGTGCTGGCCCAGCAGTACGAGGCAAACCCTGCCTCGCCCCAGGGTAACTACGAGTTCACCTTCGAGAACTTCATCAAAGGCCCGTCCAACCAGTTTGCGTTTGCTGCGGCGCAGGCTGTTGCCGCCAACCCCTCCGGGGCCTACAATCCCCTGTTCATCTACGGCGGCTCTGGCCTGGGCAAGACCCATCTGCTGACGGCCATCCAGACCGAGATCAAGCGCACCCACCCCGATTTCGTCATCATGTACGTTACCTGCGAGCAGTTCACCAACGAGCTGATCGCCGCCATCCGCGCCGGCAGTACCGAGGACTTCCGCATGAAGTACCGCGTGGCCGACCTGCTGCTAGTGGATGATATCCAGTTCATCGCCGGCAAGGAGTCCACCCAGGAGGAGTTTTTCCACACCTTCAACTCCCTGCACGATGCCCACAAACAGATCGTCATCGCTTCCGATCGTCCGGCCAAAGAGATCAAAAGCCTGGAAGAGCGTCTGCGCACCCGCTTCGAGTGGGGCCTGACCGCCGATGTCCAGCCGCCGGATTTTGAGACCCGCGTGGCCATCGTCAAGCGCAAGGCCGAGCTGCTCCACCTGGATCTGCCCGAGGATGTGGCCGAGTTCATCGCCAACCACCTGAAGAACAACATCCGCCAGCTGGAAGGTGCCGTGAAAAAGCTGAACGCCTACTACATGCTGGAGGGCATCCAGCCTGTCATCAGCGTGGCGCAGAACGCCATCAAGGACATCCTCAACGAGACCCAGCCCGTGCCCGTGACCATTGAGAAGATCGTGGGCGAGGTTTCCCGCACCTTCAACGTCTCCCCTGCTGACATCCGGGGCACCAAGCGGAACGCCAACGTTGCTTCCGCCCGCCGCGTGGCGATCTACATCCTGCGCGAGGTCACCGGCATGAGCATGGAGGAGATCGGCCGGGAGTTCTCAGGCCGTGACCACTCCACCATCGTCTACTCCCTGAAAACCATGGAGCGCGACATGAAAAACGACCAGCACCTGCGTGAGACGGTCAGCGACATCATCAAAAACGTCAAGGCCTGACAGATGAAAAGCGTGGAAAAGTCATACTTTCAGAGAGCGCCATCCCCCAAATATGGGGAACAAAGTGCAGAAAACCGGGAAAACAGAACAAGATATTGTGGTCGGACGACAAAGTTCTCCACTCTTTCCACAGAGTTTTCAACATTCAACTTTCTTTTTGCACACCCACTGTGGAAAGAAAACGGATTCAGTCCCTTTCCACAAACGATTCACAACACATTCACATCCCGGTGCAAAACCTCAGAACCGCATCATTCCACACATTTTCCGACTTTTCCACATCTTCCCCAGTGCCTACTACGAATACTACAACAAGTTCAATATAGATCTGGCCGTTTTGTTCCTGTTCTATGGGACAGCTGCCAGCAAAACCCTGAATCCAGAAAAGGAGAGACGATCCATTGAACATCATCTGTGATAAGACCCTGCTGAGTGCAGCTATTGACGGCGTTTCCAAAGCCGTTACCCTGCGCTCCACCATCCCGGTACTGGAAGGTATCCTGCTGAAAGCCGAAGGTTTTCAACTGACTCTGACCGGTTACGACCTGGAAATGGGCATCGTGACCACCATCGAGGCCAATGTCAAGGAACCCGGTGAGATCGTGCTGAATGCAAAACTGCTCAGCAGCATGATCAGTCGGATGCCCTCCGGTCAGATCCATATCCAGTCTGCCGAAAATGGCAAGACCTCCATCCAGAGCGGTGTGGCACAGTTTGAGATCCAGTCCATGAACGCCACTGATTTCCCCGAACTGCCCAATACCGGCGCCGAGGAGACCATGACCATCAAAACCGGCGTGCTCCGCGATATGATCGAGCGCACTCTGTACGCCGTCAGCCAGGATGAGAAAAAACCTGCGCATACCGGTGAATTATTTGAGATCGCACCCGATAAGCTGACTGTGGTTGCCCTGGACGGTTACCGTCTGGCCATTGTCGAGCGGCCCGTGGAATCCGTAAAGGAGATCCGCATCATCGTCCCCAGCAAAACCATGAACGAGGTCTCCCACCTGCTGGCCAATGACGACGAGGAAGAGGTGCACATCTCCGCCAACCGCCGCTATGTGGTGTTCACCACCGCCGGTTACACGATTATGAGCCGCCTGATCGAAGGCGAGTTCCTGAACTACCACAACGTTATTCCCAACGGGTGCCGCACCAGCGTCACTCTGGACACCAAAGAGTTCATCGAGACCATCGAGCGCGCGTCCCTGATTATTACAGAACGTTTAAAAAATCCCCTCCGCATCAGTTTTACTGCGGGTAAAGTCGTGGTGCGCTGCC
>CALDLZ010000361.1 GCA_937915335.1 uncultured Faecalibacterium sp. | reverse complement strand
AGCATCAGGCCAACTGCCAGAAAGCGGCGGAAGCAAACAAATCACTGAAGAAGTAAAACCCTCTCAGTCAGCTTCGCTGACAGCTCTCCCAAAGGGAGAGCCAATTGTGGCTCCGGATTTAGGTTTGCAGAAGCCTATCCAGTGAGGCAGAATAGCCTCTCCCTTCGGGAGAGGTGGCATCGCGTCAGCGATGGCGGAGAGGGTTGTTAAAAAGAGAGGAAGTACCCAATGTTACAAATCCCGGAACTGCTGGCCCCGGCGGGCGATTTGGAGCGCCTGCGCTATGCCATCAACTATGGAGCCGACGCTGTCTATTGCAGCCTGCCGGAGTTCGGTATGCGCTCCGCACCCGCCAACTTCACGCCGGAGCAGCTGACCGAGGGTGTCATCTATGCCCATGCCCGCGGCCGCAAGGTCTATCTGACCATGAACACCCTGCCCACCAATGAGGAGGCCGACCGCCTGCCCGAAGCCATCAAGACTGCCGCCGCCGCCGGTGTGGATGCCTTTATCGTGGCGGATCTGGGCGTGCTGGAAGCCTGCAAGCAGTTTGCCCCGGAAATTGATGTTCACATGTCCACCCAGACCGGCATCACCAACTGGGCCGCCGCCCGTGCCGCCTACAATATGGGCGCAAAGCGTGTGGTGCTGGCCCGTGAGATGAGTTTGCAGGATATCGCCACCCTGCGCGATAAGACCCCGCCGGAGCTGGAGATCGAAGCCTTTGTCCACGGTGCCATGTGCATGAGCGTTTCGGGCCGGTGCCTGCTGTCCAACTACATGGCCGGCCGGGATGCCAACCGGGGCCAGTGCGCACAGCCCTGCCGTTGGAAGTACTACCTGAGCGAGGAGACCCGCCCGGGCCAGCTGTATGAGATCAGCGAAAACGAGAATGGCAGCTACATCCTCAACGCAAATGATCTGTGCACCGCCCCCTTCCTTGATCTTATCTGCAAGGCGGGTGTGGACAGCCTGAAAATCGAGGGCCGCGCCAAGACCTTCTATTATGTCGCCAGCGTCACCGCCGCCTACCGCAAGGCGCTGGATCAGTATCTGGCCGACCCGCTCAACGATAACTTTGAGCTGACCAATGACGTTCTGGCCGAACTGACCCGCACCAGCCACAGGCATTATTCTCCCGGTTTCTACTTTGGCCGTGAGCAGGCCAAGCAGGCCACCGACAGCGCTACTTATATCCGTGAGTGGGAATTTGTGGGTACCGTCGATGGCTGGGAGAACGGCGTTGCTTCCTGCCAGCAGCGGGGAAAGTGGAGCCTGGGTGACACGCTGGAGGTGCTCTGCCCGGATGGCCGCAGCATCCCGCTGCACCCGGAGTGGATCAAGAACGAGGCAGGGGAGAGCGTGGAATCCACCCCACACGCCATGGAAAAGTACACCATCCCCACCCCTGAACTGCCCCCTATGAGCCTGCTCCGCCGGAAGGTGTAAGAACAAGGATGTCCCCTTGACAAATCCGTTCTGGCGCAGTAAAATAATAGGGCTGAAACAATCAAAGATCCTTCGGAAATTTTCTGGAGGATCATTGTGGGCTCGTAGCTCAGTTGGGAGAGCGTTCGGTTCGCATCCGAGAGGTCGAGGGTTCGAATC
>CALDLZ010000360.1 GCA_937915335.1 uncultured Faecalibacterium sp. | reverse complement strand
CGCATTGGCATGGTGTTCCAGAGCTATGAGCTCTTCCCGCACCTGACCGTGCTGGATAATATCCTGCTGGCCCCCACCAAGGTGCAGAAGCGCCCCAAGGCTGAGGTGCAGAAGGAAGCCGAGGCCCTGCTGGATCGTGTGGGCCTGCTGGCAAAGAAGAACAGCTACCCCCGTGAGCTTTCCGGCGGCCAGAAGCAGCGTGTCGCCATTGTCCGGGCGCTCTGTATGCACCCCGAGATCCTGCTGTTCGACGAAGTGACCGCCGCCCTTGACCCCGAGATGGTGCGCGAGGTGCTGGATGTCATGCTCGATCTGGCCCGTGAGGGCAAAACTATGGTCATTGTTACCCACGAGATGCAGTTTGCCCGGGCAATTGCCAACCGGGTACTGTTCCTCGATGATGGCCGTATCGTGGAAGAAGCGCCCCCGGCGGACTTCTTTGACCACCCGCAGACCGAACGCGCACAGCGTTTCCTGCGCACCTTCACATTCGATGCTGTGAAGTAAAACTCCCTCAGTTTACTTGCATCAAGCCCCCTCGGGGGAGAGGACTGATGTCTGAGGAATCATAAGCTGGTAACTGCAAAGATGTGCAGTTCAGATATTTATAATGGGAAAGAAAGTAAAGGAGCTACTACCATGAAAGTGAACAAAATTTCTCGCCGTGCCTTCCTGCTGGGTCTGGGCGCTGTTTCTGCCGCCGCCCTGCTTTCTGCCTGCGGCGGCAGTGCATCTTCTTCCTCTGCAGCTTCCGGTTCTGCCGCCTCTGGCAGTGCCGCGGCCGCTGGCAGCGATGTGTTCCGCACTCTGGACGAGATCAAGGCTGATGGCACCATCAACATTGGTGTTTTCTCCGATAAGAACCCGTTCGGTTATGTGGACGAGAACGGCGAGTATCAGGGCTATCTGGCCGAGGATCTGGGCGTAGAGGCTAACTTCGTCTCCACCGAGGCCGCTAACCGTATCGAGTATCTGCAGACCGGCAAGGTGGATATTATCCTGGCAAACTTCACCGTTACCCCCGAGCGTGCCGAGGAAGTGGACTTCGCACTGCCCTACATGAACGTTGCACTGGGTGTGATCTCTCCCGACAGCAATGTCATCACCACGCTGGATAACTGGAATGCCGATGACCAGATGATCGTTATTTCCGGCACCACCGCCGAGACCTACCTGACCAAGGAGTATCCTGATATCCCCCTGCAGAAGTACGATTCCTACGCTACCGCCAAGAACGCTCTGGAAAACGGCAACGGTGTGGCATGGGCCAACGATAACACCGAGGTCATCGCCTTTGCAAACCAGAACCCCGGCTACACCGTGGGCATCGCTTCCCTGGGCAGCCAGGACACCATTGCCCCCGCTGTGAGCAAGGGCAACACCACCCTGCTGGATTGGATCAACGATGAGATCAAGAGCCTGGGCGAGGAGAACTTCTTCCACAAGGATTATGAGGAGACTCTGGTGGATACCTACGGCCTGGACTACGAGGATGAGCTCGTTGTCGAGGGCGGCGAGACCAACGCATAAGTTGCAATAAGAGCAAATAAAAACGAGGGCAGCCAATGGCTGTCCTCGTTTTGCTGTATCTAGGGGGGTCACACCTCTTCGGGATCGTCCTCGTATTCGGTGTCCTCTTCCTCATCATTCTCCGGGATATCCTCCGCATGGATGCGGTGATACAGGCGGGGGACCGACCCCCCTCGGGTGGTGGGGCTTGCTTA
>CALDLZ010000359.1 GCA_937915335.1 uncultured Faecalibacterium sp. | reverse complement strand
AAAAAACCAGAACCATAAAGCTGATTCAGCCAACGGTTCTGGTTTTCTTGTTATCGGATCAAAATACTGTTTTATGAAGCCCTTACATTTTCAACGGTTCCGCTTTTTGTTGTGGAAAGATTTTGCTATCTTCCTGGTTTTCAGTCTTTATTATACAGCTCTGTGAATGCCAAAGAACGGCTCTACTGTGGAAACCGATACTCCATTCATTTTCGCCTGCTTGATTCCATAGTTTTTCCGCGCTACTGCTTCCACAAATGCACGGTCTTTTTCAGAGGCGTTGTAGTAATCTACACCAAACCGCTTACAAGTTGTAAGCAGTTCGTCCAGCCACGACATGGTTTCATCAGACATAGGAGAAAAGACGATATCAATATCCTTGTTATATTCTTTCATACGTTTTCCTCCCCTTTCTCAAAAAGATACGAAGAAAAAATATCTTTTGCCGCCTGGTCTGCAATCATAAACGTTTTGGGCCCGCCAGGATGCAGAGACGCCACAGGTCTTGCACCAAAATCCCGGAGATAGTGCTGTTCCAGTTCATCCGTCTTTGCTTCAAAAATAACTACTCCATTACAGTTTGCATCAATCGAAAGCTGAATCCCGAAAGCAATCATTGCTTTTCCGATTCCCTGATATTTCTTGCGCTTTGTCAATGTTGGATTGCTTTCCGGCTGGCTCTCCATGTAGGCGATATAAACCGCCACACTTCCCTGCTGAACACGATAAGCTCCCAGCGCAATGATCTCGCCATCTTCCGTTTTGGCTGCGTAAACTTCCTTTTGCGAATCCAGAATGAAATCGCTGTCCCACACAGTCTGCCAGCCGTTTTGCGTGACTTCCAAATCCGACTTTGTTGCAGCATCGATTTCAATGTCTACCCTATTTCTTGTTGCCGATTCCGTCACATAGTATTGCAGGAACACCATATCACTCCTTTTTCTTATTATAACGAATCCACGGCAGATTTACAATCGCTTTTTCATCAGCTTCAGGTTCGTTGCTTCCGCCATTCCGAAGCCTCCATAGAACCGAATATGGTGTGCGTCATCCAGGCAACCTGCAGACTTATCTTCATATTTACTCTCCCACGATCAGCCGCACGGCACCATAGATGCCGGCATCATTGCCGAGGGTGGCGGCGACGATAGGGGTCTCACGGCAGGAACGGAAGGCATAGGTCTTGAAGTGCTCCCGCAGGGGGTTGAAGAGGACATCACCGGCGCGGGCGACACCGCCGCCGACCATGAACATTTCGGGGTCGGTGGTGGCGGCAATGGAAGCCAGGGCCATGCCCAGAATATCGGTCATCTCGTCCACTTCACGGGCGGCCAAAGCGTCGCCGGCACGAGCGGCATCAAAGACATCCTTGGCCTGGAAGTCCTTGCCGCGCAGGGAGCAGGACACATTCGGGTTCTCATCCAGCAGCTTCTTCATGCAGCGGACCACACCGGTAGCGCTGGAATACTGCTCCAGACAGCCGTGTTTGCCGCAGCCGCAGGTAGCCGTCTCGTGGGGGTTGACCGTGATGTGGCCGATCTCGCCGCCAGCACCGTGGGAACCATCGATGACCTTGCCATTGACGATGACACCGCCGCCGACACCGGTGCCCAGCGTGACCATGACGGCACTGCGGCAGCCCTTGGCGCAGCCCATCCAGATCTCGCCCAGAGCGGCCACATTGGCATCATTGCCCACCAGCACCTTAATGCCGTCCAGCAGGCCGGACAACTGGGCAGAGACATTCCGCTCGCCCCAGCCGCCCAGGTTTGCGCAGACGATGGGCACGGTGCGGCTTTCCAGCACAGGGCCGGGCACACCAACACCAACACCTTCCACCTGCTCGGCGGAGATACCGTTTTCCTGCATCTTGTCCTTCACAGCCTTGGCCAGATTCTCCAGGATGTGCTCACCCGCGTTGGAGGTATCGGTGGGCACCTCCCACTTTTCCAGCAGGGCACCCGCCGTGGTGAACAGGCCCACCTTGGCGGTGGTGCCGCCCAGGTCGATACCAAATGCGTACTCTTTCATATTCATTTACCCCTTCTTTGCGGCGGTCGGGCCGCCGGTTTTCTCATCGTTATCATTATAACATATCCCTTTGCAAAAGAGCAGGGGCTGAAACAGGATTTATGCAAAAAGCCGAAAATCGGCTCCTGTTTTTGGCAAAGCAAAAGGCCCTCCCGCAATGGGAGGGCCGGAAAGCCTTGAAAAAACTTACTCCTCGTCGGAGGATTCCTCTTCGTCATCCTCGTCCTCGTCATCATCCGTCTTGGGCTTGTAGAACACGCCGCTGAGGAAGATGCTGACAAAGTACAGCAGCACCATAGGCACAGCCACGAAGCACTGCGACACAATATCGGGCGGGGTGATGATTGCAGCAACCAGGAAGATCAGCACGATGGCAACACCACGGCCCTTCTTCATAACCTCGGGGTTTGCAATGCCCATCTTGGCCAGAATAATGGTGACCAAAGGCATCTCAAACACACAGCCAAAGATGATGAACATGGTCATGCAGAGATTGATGTAGCTCTCAATGCTGATGGATGCCGTGATGTAATCGGTGCCCTCCAGCGTGACGAGAAAGTTCAGCATGAACGGCAGGGTGATCTTATAAGCGAACAGCACACCCACACAGAACAGAGCCAGACCGAACAGCAGCACCAGACGGAAGAAGAAGCTCTCGCTCCGCTTCAGGCCGGGCTTTGCAAAGGCGTAGATCTGATACAACGCCACCGGGATCGTCACGATCACCGCCGCGATCAAGGACACCCGGAAATACTGCATCAGCTTTTCCTGCGGGGCCAGGAACACGAAGGTATAGTTCGCGTTCATTGCC
>CALDLZ010000358.1 GCA_937915335.1 uncultured Faecalibacterium sp. | reverse complement strand
CTGATCTCGGACTTGTTCCGGCAGATCTGATCGGCTGCTTCAATCTGGTTTTCTACCAGAGCGCGGAGGATGCGGTATATAAAGCATTGGGCGTTGAGTAATTTGATATAACACTGACCGTGGCCCCATTATGGAGCGCCATCGCAAGAATGTGCCCGCTCATTTCCAATATTAGTCCGGCACAGCTCCCATTTGTATATAACGAAGTTACATACTTTGGCATCGAACTTTTTGTATTGCGACCTGCCGGAAGACTTGACTTTTAATATATATATAATTTTACACGTCGGGAAACCGCAAACATATATAACAGATAGGGTGGGTGAAACGAATGAGTACCATCACATTTACCTGCAATGAATCCCAGAAGGAAAGCATCAAAAAAGGCGTTTGGAGCATCCTGAAAAATCACTATTTCACATCCGCATTCCCCAACACGAATGTTGAGTATGAGAATGAGGGAGATGAGGTTTACCTTGCGCGTCTCGATGACCTGATGAAGGATAGTCTTTGCCAAGTGGAGGACACGGGTTCCGGCGTTTCTGTGACCTTTGATTCTACCGAAGAGGCGGGATTTAGTATCGCATCAGAGGTATATGGTACCTCTATGGGCTACAGCGACTGGGGGCTGACCAACATTGTCCCCGTATTTGAGAGAATTTTTGAACAGTTTCCTTCCGTACCCTTTGATGCGCATGCGAAATGTGCGGATAAATGGCATTGCGTGGAATATGACATTTCCAGTGATGGGATCACGTTAAAAATCAATTCGATTGAAATTCAGGTATATCACAAGCTTTTTGAGTTGATGGAGACAGGAAAGGATATTGAGACGATCTCAGAAGAAACCGGTGTTCCAGTAGAACAAATCGAAGAGCTAATCAGTTGAGCAGTTTATATGGGTCGCCAGACAGTTTTTCGGAGAGAGATCATTCGCAAAGGCACTCCTCTTGGGAACAGCGCTCTTCTGGAATTGAGCAAAAACATACCGATAAATGGAATTCGGCTGTTTGGCTTATGGCACCTGATAGGGAGGGCCGGAGAAATCATTCTCCGGCCCTTTCCAATTGCCGGAAGCGATACTGTGCCGCGTATAAAAATACAAGGCTGGCAGGTCGATGACCTGCCAGCCTTGGCACGTTTATTTGACATCCTACACGCAGGCGGGAACGTAGGAAAACGGGATTCCAACAAGGCTGCTTGTGCGGGGGCTCTCCGGGAAACTTCTAGAATGGTCCTGAAATACGGACGGTTTTTATGCTATCCTTATCCAAGGTGGTTAAGAGCGTCCTGGAGATGTTGGAGGTCCTTCTGGGAGAAGGAATCCGGGTCTACGCCGCAGGCGCGGCAGGTCCGGCGAAATTGTCAATGGTATCATTGGAACTTTTGGCCAGAGCGCGGGCCACCCGGTTGATCTGACCGGCGGGGGTATTTGTGATCCCGTGCTCCTCCATGGCGGCCAACTGCCAGGGTTCATAAGTCATATGCCTATCCTCCGTTCCGGACCGCTGAAGCGGACCTATTCTTAGCATACCAGTTTCTGACGGGAAAGGCAAGGATGAGAACGGAAAATGGGATTTCCTTTCCGGCTTATCTGGTCAGTTCAGGAAAACAGTGGTAAAATAAAATGATATATTTCACATGAATATATGAGGCGGATTCCGAAGATATTTTTTGCTCCGGTCAAGACAGGGAGGAGAGATAAGGATGGACGAACAAAATTGGAGGAAACTGGATGAGCTGGCCCGGGAGGTGCTGATCCTCTCCCGGAATACCCTTTTGGTTCACCTGCGCTTTTTGGACATGGCGCTGAGCCAATTCCGTTATCAGGCGGTGGAAGGGGAGACCCTGCTCACAGACGGGGCAACGATCTACTACGATCCCCGGCATATCCTGAAGTGCTACCGCTCTGCCCGGGAGACCCCAACGCGGGATTATCTACATCTGGTGCTGCACTGTGTCTTCCGGCACCAGTACATGGATCCGGCGCTGGAGCGCACATACTGGGACCTGGCCTGCGACATCGCCGTAGAGAACATCTTGCAGGAGTTGGGGCTGCCGGCGCTGGAAGCACCCCGGGTCAAGGAACAGACCCAATATTTGGACGCCGTGCGGCAGGATCTCAAACTGGTGACTGCGGAAAAGATCTATGCCTATCTGCGGGAGACGCAGCCGGACCCCATGCGTATGGCGGAGATCCGGGGGCTCTTTTATGCCGATGACCATGCCATCTGGTATCTGAGCGAGCAGGAAAAGCAGGAACGCTTTGGCGGCGGTTCCGCCGATAGCGGAACGAATGGCTCCCTCCAAGGTTCGGAGCAAGCGGCAGTCCCTGACGGAGAGGGGGCGGAGGTCTGGAAGCGTATTGCGGAACGAATGCAGGTGGACTTGGAGACCTTTGGGAAGCAGCGGGGGCTGGCCCCCGGAGCCATGACGCAAAATCTTCGGGAGGTGAACCGGGAGCGCTGCGATTACACGGCCTTTTTGAAGAAGTTCGCCGTCCGGGGTGAAGTTATGCGGGTCAACGATGATGAGTTCGACTACATCTTCTACACCTACGGCCTTCGGCAGTATGGCAATATGCCGCTCATCGAGCCGCTGGAATACAAAGAGGTCAAGCGGATCCGGGAGTTCGTCATTGCCATTGACACATCGGGCTCCACGTCCGGCGAGCTGGTGCAGAAGTTCGTTCAGAAGACCTATAATATCCTAAAATCAACCGAAAGCTTCTTCTCGAAGATCAATCTGCACATCATTCAATGTGATGCGGAGATTCAGGAGGACAGGAAGATCACCTGCCAGGAGGACTTTGACGAGTACCTGAAAACCATGAAGATCCGAGGCCTTGGGGGGACAGACTTTCGCCCGGTGTTCGAGTATGTGGAGCAGCTGCGGCAGGGAAAGGAATTTACCAACCTGAAAGGCTTGCTCTATTTCACTGATGGCTATGGAGCGTTCCCGGCCAGGAAACCGGATTATGATACCGCCTTCGTCTTTGTGGACGATGAATACAACAATCCTAATGTGCCGCCCTGGGCCATCAAGCTGGTTTTACAAAAAGACGAAATATAGGAAGGGAACATCATGGGATTTAAGATCGAAAACGGTGTTTTGGAGAAGTACACCGAGGAGTGCGGCGTAACGGATGTCGTAATACCAGATGGCGTGACGAGCATCGGGTATTGGGCGTTTCAGAAATGCGGACAACTGACCGGCGTTACGCTTCCGGACGGTGTGACGAGCATCGGGAGCTGGGCGTTTTACGAATGTAAAAAACTGACCAGCATCAGGCTCCCGGACGGTGTGACGAGCATTGGGGAGGGGGCGTTTTACGAATGCAAACAACTGACCGGCATCAGGCTCCCGGACAGCGTGACGAGCATTGGCGCCAGAGCATTTGCTAGATGTGAAAAACTGGACCTGGCGCTGCCTGCGGGGCTGACTGCGGTGGGAGAAGCCGCCTTTCGTGGCTGTGCCCTGACCTCGATCACGATCCCTGCCGGTGTTACGAAGGTCGGCAGGGACGCATTTTTGCGCTGTGACAAAATTGAAACCGCCGGCCCTGCTGGCGGCGGATATGACTATGAGTTCCCATGGACGGAGGAGATTCCGGACAACGCATTTTCCGGCCTTCGAAAACTGAAGACTGCCGTACTCCCCGCGACCATTCAGAAAGTCGGCAGCAATGCCTTTAGAGACTGCCGTGAGTTGGTCGATCTTACCATACCGAAGACGGCGAAGGTCAGCAGAACGGCTTTCAAGGACTGTGCAAAGCTGGGAGAAGGGAGGATAACTCAGGCGGAAGCGGCTGCGCTGGATGTGAAGGCTGTTTCTTCCGTACACCCCCAAAGTGGTAAGGAAGCTCCTTTGCCCGATTTCGTCATGATCAATGGGCGGCTGCTGCAGTACAACGGCCGAAAGAAAAAGGTCGTGATCCCCGACGGCACCACGGTTATCAGTAAACGGGCGTTTTACGGCAGCCCTATCACCTCTGTCACGATCCCCGCAAGCGTCAGAACGGTAGAGCAGGAGGCGTTCCACGAGTGCTGGAATCTGAAAAGCATCACGATCCTTGGTCAAATTGAGAAAGTCGAGGCGGACGCTTTCGACTGGAATGAACCCAAACAGGCGCTTCCGGTTTTCTTCTCCATTCCGCTGCGGGCCCTTACCAATGCGGCGCAGAACAAAGCCATTCCTGCGTTTGACAAGTGCTTTTCTCAGCTT
>CALDLZ010000357.1 GCA_937915335.1 uncultured Faecalibacterium sp. | reverse complement strand
ACGAGGCTCCCCGCTATGTGAGCTGGAGCCGCCAGAACCGCAGCCAGCTGGTGCGTATCCCGCAGGTCAAGGGCGACAACTGCCGTATGGAGCTGCGCAGCCCGGACCCCGCCTGCAACCCCTATCTGGCCGTGGGGCTGGTGCTGGCCGCCGGTCTGGACGGCATCGAGCGTCGGATGATTCTGCCCGCACCCATCAACAAGAATCTCTTCAACCCTGCGGAAGCCGAAGGCCTGGGGCTGGAAACCCTGCCCACCAGTCTGGAGGAAGCCGTACAGGCTGCACAGGAGAGTGAATTCCTGCGCCGTGTACTGCCGGAAGAGCTTTCGCACCGGTACTACGAGGAGGAGCTGAAGCGCTGCGCCGCCCTGAAAACTGCCGCTGACCCGGCAGAGTACGAGCGGGTGCACTACTTCAACGCCATCTGAACCGCTTTTGAGGGAAAGGGCGAAGGGGCAGCGTTTCGGCCCCTTGCCAGGAAAAGAAGAGAAAGGAGCGATTCCGAATGGGACGTGCTCTGATCGTCAGCGCCGGAGCAAGCTCCAACGAGTATATCTCCGCGCGGCTGGCAGAACTGGGATACGCCCGGCCTTTGATCGTGCCCAGCGGGGCCGAGGCCCGGCGCAGGATGCTGGAATCGGATTTTGAGCTCATCGTGGTCAACGCACCGCTGCCGGACGAATTCGGCCACGAGCTGTGTTCCGATGCCGTGGAAAAGACAGATGCCGGCGTGGTGCTGCTGGCCAAGGCCGCTGCCGCCGAACAGCTGCTGGGCCCCATGAGCGAGCAGGGCGTGTTGCTGCTCAGCAAACCGTTCTCCAACACCCTGTTTTTACAGGTCATCCACATTGCCGCCGCCAGTAACCACCGCCTGCAGCTGCTTCGGCAGGAGAATGCCCGGATGCAGGAAAAGATCGCACAGGTGCGTCTGGTCAGTCACGCAAAATGCTGTCTGGTGGAACGGGAGCAGATGAGTGAGGACACCGCCCACCGCTACATTGAAAAGCGGGCGATGGACACCCGGCGCAGTCGTGCAGAAATTGCACAGGAAATCCTTGATTCGTACGAGGACTAGGATTATAATATTGGTTTGGGAAAGAATGATTTCAGAAAAGGAAAAATTAGAGGAGGACTGAACAAATGGCAAAATTCATCTTTGTGACGGGCGGCGTTGTCTCCGGTCTGGGCAAGGGCATCACGGCGGCATCGCTGGGCCGCCTGCTCAAATGCCGGGGCCTGAAGGTCGCCAGCCAGAAGCTCGACCCCTATGTGAACGTGGACCCGGGTACCATGAGCCCCTTGCAGCACGGCGAGGTGTTCGTGACCGATGACGGTACCGAGACTGACCTCGATTTGGGCCACTATGAGCGCTTCATCGACGAAAATCTGAACAAGTACTCCAACCTGACCACCGGTAAGGTGTACTGGAACGTGCTGAACAAGGAGCGTCAGGGCGCTTATCTAGGCCAGACTGTCCAGATCATCCCCCATATCACCAACGAGATCAAAAACTACATCTACAACATGGCATCCTCTACCAATGCCGATGTGGTCATCACCGAGATCGGCGGCACCACCGGCGATATTGAGAGCCAGCCCTTCCTGGAGGCCATCCGTCAGGTGGGTCTGGAGCAGGGCCGCGACAACTGCTGCTACATCCATGTAGTGCTGGTGCCCTACATCTCCGGCTCCGACGAGTACAAATCCAAACCCGCTCAGCACTCTGTCAAAGAGCTGCAGGGCATGGGCGTGAACCCCGATATCATCATCCTGCGCGCCGACGGCAGCGTTGGCGGCGAGATCCGCCGTAAGATCAGCACCTTCTGCAATGTCAAGCCCGAGTGTGTCATTGAGAACCTGACCATGCCCAGCCTGTACCAATGCCCGCTGATGCTCCACACCAACGGCCTGGACGACGTGGTGGTGGAAAAGCTCAAGCTGGATGTCCCCCCTGCTGACCTGACCGAGTGGAAGCAGGTGGTCTCCCGCATTGCCACCCGCAGCAAGACCTGCACCATCGCACTGGTGGGCAAGTACGTCAAGCTGCACGACGT
>CALDLZ010000356.1 GCA_937915335.1 uncultured Faecalibacterium sp. | reverse complement strand
ATTGCCCAGCTGGGCGAACGGCTGGGGGTCAAGGTCGAGGTGCTGCCGGTGAGCGGCGGCGACGAGGCGAAAGTCCTGCTCCGCACCGGCCTGCATATTTCGAGAAGAAGAAGAGCATAACGAAAGGAGGAACCCCCTATGAGCAAACCTATCGTAGCAGTGGTCGGCCGCCCCAATGTGGGCAAGTCTACCCTGTTCAATAAGCTCTGCGGCCAGCGGCTGGCCATCGTGGAGGATACCCCGGGTATCACCCGCGACCGCATTTTTGCCAACTGCGAGTGGAACGGCCATGAGTTCATGCTGGTGGATACCGGCGGTATCGAGCCCAAGGCCACTGAGGGCATTCTGGCACACATGCGTCAGCAGGCGGAGATCGCCATTGATACCGCTGACTGCATCATTATGGTGGTGGATGTCCGTGACGGCCTGACCGCCGCCGACGAGGAAGTGGCCCACATGCTGCGCCGCAGCCATAAGCCCATCATCCTGGCCGTCAACAAGTGTGATAAGACCGGCGAAGCCCCCATGGAGCTCTACGAGTTCTATAACCTGGGCTTTGACGAGGTGATGCCCATCTCGTCCGTTCACGGTCACGGCACCGGCGACCTGCTGGATGCTGTCTGCGCCCATCTTGATTTCAGTGAGACCGTGGTGGAAGAGGACCGTATCCCCGTCGCCATCATTGGCCGTCCCAACGTGGGTAAATCCAGTCTGACCAACCGCATCCTGGGCGAGAACCGGATGATCGTGGCAAATGAGGCGGGCACCACCCGCGATGCCATCGATACCCCTGTGGACAACGCTTACGGCAAGTTTATCTTTACCGATACCGCCGGTCTGCGCAAGCGCAGTAACATCACCGACGGTCTTGAGCGTTATATGGTCGTCCGCGCGCTGGCCGCTGTCGAGCGCAGCCGTGTGGCCCTGATCCTGGTGGATGCCACGGTTGGCTTTACCGAGCAGGACAGCAAGGTGGCCGGTTACGCCCACGAGCAGGGCAAAGCCTGCATCATCGTCGTCAACAAGTGGGACGCTGTGGAGGGTAAGGAGACCAACACCATGGAGCTCCAGCGCAAGGGCTATGCCGAGTGCTTCAGCTTTATGAGCTATGCTCCCATCATCTTCATCTCGGCCCAGACCGGCTATAACATCAATAAGCTGATGCAGCTGATCCGTGACGTGGATGCCCAGAACGGTGCCCGTGTGCCCACCGGTGTCCTGAACGAGATGCTGGCCCGCGCCACCGCCCGGATGCAGCCGCCCAGTGATAAGGGCCGCCGCCTGAAGATCTTCTACCTGACGCAGGCTTCTACCCGTCCCCCGACGTTCGTGGCCTTCGTCAACTCCAAACAGCTGTTCCATTTCAGCTATCAGCGGTATCTCATCAACCAGATCCGCGAGAACTTCGGTCTGGAGCATACGCCCATCCGTCTGGTGGTGCGTGAGCGCGGCAATGGCACCGTTGGTGCAAAAGACGTGTAAGGGGGCGCTCTGTTTATGACGACCCTTCTAATCGTTCTGGCTGCCGCCGCACAGGCCTACCTGCTGGGCAGCGTGGATACCGGCATCCTGATCAGCAAGTACCTGTATCACGATGATGTCCGCAGCCACGGCAGCGGTGCGGCCGGTATGACCAATATGCTGCGCACCTTTGGCAAAAAGGCCGCTGCTCTCACCGCCGTGGGCGATGTCCTCAAGGGTGTGGCGGCGGTCTGTATCGGCCGCTGGCTCTTTGGCTTCCTGCCCGAGAATGCGGTTGTTTCGCCCTATCTGGGCGTGTACATGACCGCCATTCTGGCTGTGGTGGGCCACTCCAAGCCCATCTATTTCGGCTTCAAGGGCGGCAAGGGTGTGCTGGTGGCAGGCGGAGCCATCCTCGCCATCCAGCCCATCCTGCTGCCGGTGCTGGCAGCTATCTTCCTGCTCTGCCTTGTTCCCACCGGTATGGTGTCGCTGGGCAGCATCACAATGGCGGCATCCTATCCGGTGCTGACTCTCATCTATGGCCTGCTCAAGGGCTTTGCCATGGGTGATCTCATCGTCTGCGTGGTGGGTGCCGCCATCATGGGCGGTATGGTCATCTGGATGCACCGGGCCAATATCCAACGCATCCGTGAGGGCAAGGAATACCGCTTCGGCTCCAAGCATAAGCAGTAATCAGAAACAACAGCGCACCCTTCGGGCAGAAACTGCCTGTGGGGTGCGCTGTTTTGCGTGGAGCGGGGAGTACCCGGGCGATGTGCCTGCAGCATTCAGCCTATCAGAAAAACTTTGCGAAAAAGGTTGACAAAATGGAAACGGGCTGGTATAATAATTCACGTTGCAGGACACAGAACAAAATATGTGGGGGATTAGCTCAGCTGGGAGAGCGCTTGCATGGCATGCAAGAGGTCAGCGGTTCGATCCCGCTATTCTCCACCAATGAAGAGCAAGACGAACATGATGATCTACACGGTAGACGGGTTGTTCGTCTTGTTTTGTTCTATGCCGGTTTTGGTGAAGCACAGATAATATAATAAGAAAAGGCTGCCGTGCATTACCCGCACAGCAGCCTTTTCTTTAACCTCTTACCACGGCATTATAGATGATCTCTAAAAATTGC
>CALDLZ010000355.1 GCA_937915335.1 uncultured Faecalibacterium sp. | reverse complement strand
AAAGCCGAAGATGAACACCGGGTCCAACGCCATGTTCAGCACGCCGCCGGTGACCAGGCCGATCATGGCGAAGCTGGCCTTGCCCTCATAGCGCAGGATGTTGTTCATCACCAGGCTGGACATCATCAGCGGGGCGGCCAGCAGGATGTACCGCCCGTAGGCACAGGCGTGGGGCAGGATGGTCTCGGTGCTGCCCAGCAGCATCATAAAGTCCGGCAGGGTCGCAAGGCCCACCACGGTGAGAATGCCGCCGAACACCAGCGCCGTGAAAAAGCTGGTGGAAGCGAACCGGGTGGCGGCCTCGGTGTTCTGACTGCCCAGACTGCGGCTGATGATACTGCCCGAGCCGTGGCCCAGCATAAAGCCCAGAGCCTGGATAATGGCCATCAGGCTGGAAACGATGCCCACCGCGCCGGACGCGCTGGTGGAGATCTGACCTACAAAAAAAGTGTCGGCCAGGTTGTAGATGCTGGTAATGAGCATACTTAAAATCGTGGGGGCCGCCAGGCTCAGAATGAGCTTGGGGATGGGCGTCTCCGTCATTTTGCGGAATTGCTCCGCACTGCGGTCGTCAGATGCCATTGGGAAAACCTCGCTTTCTGTTTTACGCAATCTTTACAAATAAAATGTTCGTTCCTAGTATACCGCATCGATAGTTCTGTATCAACCAATATTTTGACGGGGTAAAACAAAACCGCCCAGCCCAGCGGCAGAGCGGCTTTGATTGCAAATCGTTAAATTGTATGATATACTAATAATGCCGCTAGAAACAGCGGCAGGTGCTGTCTGCAATGCAGGTGGTCGGCCTCCGTCCCGGTACAAGACCGGAGGGGGTTACTTGATATCTCCTCCGGTAGGTTTGAATGTAGTACATGAGAATTGAACGGAGGAGTCCAGGATGGATGTTTTGAATTTAGTTGTGAACGTTTTACACCTTTTGGTGGATGTAATAGCCTTTGTTGCACATGCGACATGGGTGATTTCTCGGGATACCCCTAAAGCCAAGCACTATTCGGACAATAAAAAGTAAACGACCGCCTAGAGTTCCCCAACCCTGCGGTCGTTTTACTTAAATGATTGCCGGAGAGGAGCCGACCACGCATTGTATGTCAGCACCTTTTCTATTTGTAGTATAGTCGATTTTTAACGGCTTGTCAAGGGAGACAGGGCGCCTTTTGTATTAACCCCTTTGTCAAAGCCCTTGGGCTTGCCAGCCCCCCTCTTAA
>CALDLZ010000354.1 GCA_937915335.1 uncultured Faecalibacterium sp. | reverse complement strand
TATCGTCACTCGTAACGGCGATACTCTTGAGGAGGATTGGCCGTACTTTGACGAGAACGACCCGGTCAACACCTATGACCCGCTGTTTGTGGATGCGGTGGTATCGAATCCGCCTTACTCGCAGGCGTGGAACCCGACCGACAAAGAGAGCAACCCGCGCTTTTCGCAATACGGCTTAGCACCCAAGGGTAAGGCAGACTATGCTTTCCTGCTGCATGACCTCTACCATATCCGTAATGATGGCATCGTGACCATCGTTCTGCCGCACGGCGTTCTGTTCCGCGGCGGTGAAGAAGGTACGATTCGCAAGAACCTGATCGACCACAACAACATTGACGCGATTATCGGCCTGCCCGCCAATATTTTCTTTGGTACCGGCATTCCCACCATCATCATGGTGCTGCGGAAGAACAAGAAGGATTCGGATGTTTTGATCATTGATGCGTCCAAGGGTTTTGAAAAGGACGGCAAAAACAACAAACTGCGTGCCTGCGACATCAAGCGCATTGTGGATGCTTACAAGGCACGTCCGGAGAAAATTGAAAAGTTCGCACGCAGAGTGTCCCGCGCGGAGATCATTCAGAACGACTACAACCTGAACATCCCCCGCTATGTGGATTCTTCCGAAAAGGCAGAAAGCTGGGATATTTATGCTTCCATGTTTGGCGGCATCCCCGAAGCCGAACTGCAAGACCTGTCTGCCTATTGGACCGCTTTCCCGCACCTGAAAGCGGCGCTGTTCCGCCCAGACAACGAAGCCTATTGCCACCTGAATGTGGCCGATTTGAAAAATGCTGTTCTGTCCCACCCGGATGTGGTGGCGTTCAAAGCTGCATTCCAGAACGCTTTCGGTGACTTTGATGCCTATTTGAAGTCCGCGCTGATCGATGGCATGACCACGCTCAACGCAGCCAGCGAGGAAGAACGGCTAAGCAGTGAGATTTTTGCACGCTTGGCAGCGATTCCGCTGGTTGACCGCTATGCAGCATATCAGCTTTTGGACGACGACTGGAAGAAAATTGCGATCGACCTTGAAATTATCCAGACTGAGGGCTTTGCAGCCACTAAGCAGGTAGACCCCAATATGGTGCTGAAGAAGGATGCCGAAGTGCAGGACGGTTGGGTCGGCCATGTGCTGCCATTTGAACTGGTGCAGAATGCCAAAATGCACGAGGAAGTAGCTGCTCTTCGCGCAAAAGAAGCCCGCCTTGCAGAAATCACAGGTGAGTATGAGAGTTATCTGGACGAACTGAGCGAGGAGGACAAGGAGCAGAACTTTGTCAATGAGGCAAAGGATGCCTTTGTTGCTGCCGAAGTCAAAAAGGCAATCAAGGCGCGGGAAGTGGAGCCTGCAACGCTGAGCATCCTGAAAGATGTGGACGCACTGTTTGCCGAGGAAAAAACCCTGAAAAAGAAGGTCAAGGAGGACAGCGCAGCCCTCCACAATCGTACCAAGAGTGTGATCGAGCAGCTGACCGATGAAGAGGTGCGCGACCTGCTGCACCGCAAGTGGATTCTGCCCCTGATGGAAAATCTGAACGGCCTGCCGGATGCAGTTCTGGACGGTTTTATGAAGCGGCTAGATGCCGTTTGCAAGAAATATGAAACCACGTTTGAGGATGTGGAGAGCCAGATCGCCAGCACCGAACAGGAATTGCTGGGGCTGCTGGATGATTTGCAGGGAAATGAATTTGACATGAAGGGCATCGAAGAACTCAAAAAGTTACTGGGAGGTGAATGATTATGCAGGATAACGAGAAAAAGCCTGCCCTCCGGTTTAAGGGCTTCACTGACCCTTGGGAACAGCGTAAGCTGGGAGAAATTGCGGATTTTTCTAAAGGCGCAGGCTACTCCAAAAACGATTTATGCGAAGAAGGCACTCCGATAATCCTGTATGGTCGCCTTTACACAAAATATGAAACCTGCATTTTTGATGTAGATACCTTTGTTAAGGGAAAAGCTGGAAGCGTATATAGCAAGGGCGGAGAAGTCATTGTGCCTGCTTCTGGCGAAACAGCAGAAGATATTTCAATCGCATCTGTTGTGGTTCAGTCTGGCATTCTGCTGGGCGGCGACCTAAATATAGTATCACCAACCGATGAATACGATTCAGCTTTTCTAGCTCTAACTATTTCGAGTGGTGCGGCACATAAGTATTTATCATCTCTTGCGCAGGGTAAATCTGTTGTTCATCTCCACAACTCTGATATTCAAAGTGTGTCAGCTAAATTCCCGACAAAAAGGGAACAAGAAGAGATTCATTCACTTTTTGAAAAAATCGACACCCTTATCACCCTTCATCAGCGTAAGTATGACAAGCTGGTGAATATCAAAAAGTCCATGTTGGACAAGATGTTCCCGAAAAATGGGGCATCGGTGCCGGAAATTCGATTCAAGGGTTTTACTGACCCTTGGGAACAGCGTAAGCTGGGTGATGTGGCAGCTTTTATCAATGGTAGAGCCTATTCTCAATCCGAACTGTTGCCAATGGGCAAGTATAAAGTATTGAGAGTTGGCAATTTTTATACAAACGATTCTTGGTATTATTCTGACCTTGAGCTTGCAGAAAAGTACTATGCCAATTACGGCGACCTTTTGTACACATGGTCTGCGACTTTTGGCCCGCATATTTGGCTTGGCGACAAGGTTATCTATCATTATCACATCTGGAAGATTGAACTATCAGATTCGCTTGAAAAGTCTTTTGCAGTGCAGTTGCTAGAACAAGATAAATCCGATATCTTGGCCAATAAAAACGGGTCAACAATGGTTCATATTACCAAAGAGGGAATGGAGCAAAAAGAAGTCGTTGTTCCAGTGAGCGTTAAAGAACAAGCTGCTATTGGCCAATATTTTGAAAAACTTGACACCCTTATCACCCTTCATCAGCGTGAGCATATAAAACCGATTTTGGAGGTAA
>CALDLZ010000353.1 GCA_937915335.1 uncultured Faecalibacterium sp. | reverse complement strand
AAATCACCGTTTGCTCCGAACGAAGTTCCTGCCCCTGTTTGTGCAGCGGCGTTGATGGAAAGTCGGTATCACGTTCGGTCGGCTCATGAAATTTTCAAGGTACATCTCCCATAAAGAAAAATACCGCCCACGCAGCATAGCGATGGATTTTGTCGAGTGAATCAGGCGGCAAAATGAATCGGGTGTGTTGCGGGGCGGTAAAAATTCTCACGGGGAATAAACCTGCAACGTGTAGTCATTTGCGACTAACGCAGCGGGATTTGCGATAGAGGGTATCATGGATTTCAGAGCACGTCAAGATGGTTTTGCAAAATTTATCGTGATAAAGCGGTAATAGTAGGACTATGCAAATTTAATTCGCTGCACTTTGGTTGAATAGAGGCTCTAATTCCTCACGATTTTCTTCCAGAACGGTCAGCAGATAAGAATCCCAGTGTCGCGCATCCGTTTCTTTGCTGCCAAACACATAATCCTCCTGCCCATAGTCAATGACATCAAATCCGGGCATCGCCTTGCTTGCGCCAGCCGTCCGATAAGCTGCTGCGGCGGCAAGGGTGAAGTCAGCCTGCCCATCAGAGTTCAGTGTGACCCATGTTGTACGGTCAGTGCCAGAAGCTGCCGTTTCGGTTCCATTTTTTGTCTGATGAACTGCGGCGGGCTTTTCTACGGCGATGGATGCTTCTACATGCTTGGCGAACATTTCGTCCAAATACAGAGAAAAAGATTCTCCTAGCACCTCGCTGGGTACATGACCACCATCCCACTGCCATTGCAGTGCGGCATCTACGCCGACATTCAGCCATGCAAGTTGGAGATTCAGGGAACACAGCAACGCCATATCGCCTTCCGCTGCGCCCATCATAATGCGGGTCCAGACCGGCTGCTTTGCGTCGGAAACGCGAATATATTGCAGAGGATCGTAAAGTTCGACCTGATTCTTGCCAAAGCGGTCACCAGAGGTGACGGCAGCAATATCCTCCTGATAAGCAGTCAGCATCTCTTCGTAGGTGGAATAATTGGCACTATCGGTTTGGCTGGAAGCAGATTGTGTGGTTCCAGCATCAGGAGTGCCCACCAACATGGACGCACCGCCCGGCGCAGAGCCTTTCATGTCACCTGCTAGAGAATCACCCATAGGCACATTTCCATCCGGCGGGGTGCCGCTTGGCATTCCACCGGGTGCACCGCCACCCATGCCGGGACCGCCCATGCTGCCCGAACTGCTTTTGGCGTAACGTCCTGCAAGGAATGCCTGCGCCTTGTCTGCGGTCGTCATGGCGGCGACCTGTTCATCCGTCAGCGCGTTGCCATCTGTACCAAACCATGTCCAGCCGTCCGCATAATCAAGATTGTCCAGATACCATTGCAGCTGCTGTTTGAACTTCTTATGGTAAAGGTCGAGATAGCTGCCGTAATAACCGTTGGTGTCCGGATGTGCGGCAAGGTCATATTCGATGGTCAACGGAATGGTGCCGTTTAATGTACCATCCCCATCAAGGTCAATGCCAACGGCTTCTTCGGAAATTGTCAGATTCTGCGCGTTGATATATTCCCGGTATGCTTCTGCCAGCTTTCCGGCAAGTGCAGCCTGAAACGGTGTGTTGAAGGAATAATCCGGGTTCAGATTGTATTCAAAGGCCAATGCCATGTCAGCTTCCTTCAGGGAAGTAATGGCACTATATGCAATACAACCCCATGCTCCATCCGAAAGCTCTGCTTTGCTGCCATTGACTGTAACCGTGGTATCATAGCTACCATCAGAGTTTTCCGTCACGCCGACTGCACCAACCTCGGCAAGATAAGGGTAAAAATCAGGCTGGTCTGCGGTTGCGGCAAACATCACGGCATGAGCACCACCGCCAGAACCACCAGTGGACACCAACTTGTCCGGGTCGCCGGGGAGATTGCCCAGCAGGATGTTATATTTCACAAACCGGGCGGCGGCTTTCTGGTCTACCAAACAACTGGGAGCATCACCAGTGTAATACGATGTACCATCCGAACCAGTAACGGTATCTTGCTTGCCACGATTGCCGCAGGCAACATTGATGTAGCCGTCTGCGGCATACTCCGTGGATGCCAGTTGGTTCTGCTGAGAGCCATATCCGGCAGCACCTGTATTCAGTACAATAGGGGCTGTCTTTGCAGTATAAATCTGTCCGTTCGTACTGGTGATGGATGCGTCATAGTCGATTACCAAATGCCCGCTGATTCCATTGACCGCATCCGAAGCGGTCTTATCAGCAGTACCGTCTCCTGTTGTGTCGATTCCCTTGACGTATACTCCCGGCACACAGACGGAAACGCCCTGCTGATCGGGCAGTTCGGGGTATGCAACGGCGGAGACAATGGAAAGCACCCATGCGTCCGAGTCAGAGTCGTAACTCCAGTTCTGTTCACTGTTGTTGGCAAGATTCAGGGTGGATTCAACATCCGCCGAAATACTGTCTTGAACTGCTTCCGAGGATGCCGCAGATGATGAAACAGTGCCGCAGGCAGAAAGCGTTCCTGTGATGGAAAATATGCCAAGAGCCTTCAAAAAAGATCGTCTGGAAATGGATTTTTTATAGAATGACATGCTAGAAACCTCTCAATCAAATCTGTGATACAGACTGAGTTTAAGTCCAAGATTTGAAAGAAGAAAGAGAAAAGAGTGAAACTTTGGGGGAGATTCCATAAATATTCTATGATTGCATAAAACCGGAAACTATTTTACGGTTAAAAGTTCTTGCAATCTTCCGTCAAATATGGTATATACATTATACGAGTATGGCTAAACACGATAACTATAAGAAAGAGAGGACCGAAACGGCCCTCTCTTTTCATTTTTCAGATTTTGGGATGCGCGGGTATATCTCGATGGTGAAACCGTCAGGGCGTTTTTTGCGCTTCTCATTGAGCTTCTGGTAGACGACCTTTTCG
>CALDLZ010000352.1 GCA_937915335.1 uncultured Faecalibacterium sp. | reverse complement strand
AGGGTGCCGGCGAGGCCGTGGATGTGGACGAGGAAGGCCGTCTCGTTGTCCGCACTGACAGCGGCGAGGAGCATGTGTTTACCGGTGAGGTCTCGGTGCACGGCATCTACGGCGCGGTCTGATTTTGAAGGATAGAAACAAAAGTCCCCTCCGACGCTTGCGGTACATCGGAGGGGACTTTTGTTTTGGGGTATTGCTTTGGTGTGAGGAGGAATCATGTGCAAGAGAGACGGTTGCGGCCCCGCTCTCTTGCTGTTCATAGTATACCCGATTTCGGCGTAAAAGTCATTACTTTCTTGTGAAATCTTGTGAAAATTATGTTAAGCTTCGCACGAAATTTTTTCGTTCGTCAGTTTCCACCTTTTTCCTCTTTTGGCAGGGCGGCGGCGTGCAGACGGCCTTCCTCCACATAGTGCGCGGCATTGACAAGGCTGGCTTCCGCTTGGGCGGGGCTGACCTGCTTGATGATTTTGCCCGGAATGCCCACGACAAGGGAGTTGTCCGGGATAACTTTTCCCTCCGGTATCAGTGCGCCGGCCCCGATGATGCAGTTTTTGCCCACGACACAGTGGTTGAGCAGGGTGGCGTGCATCCCGATGAGGGAGCCATCCCCCACGGTGCACCCGTGGACAAGAGCGCAGTGCCCCACGGTGACGTTTTTGCCCAGGGTCACGGCCCCGCCGGGGTCGCAGTGGAGCACGGCGTTGTCCTGCACGTTGGTGTTCTCGCCCAGGGTAAGGGTGCCGCTGTCGCCCCGCAGGACGGCCCCGTACCAGACACTGGAACCCGGGCCCAGCACTACATCTCCCAGTACCGTGGCATTGGGTGCCACGAACACTGCACCCTCATCCCGGGGCATTTTTCCACCAAAAGGCAACATCATTGTGAAAAACCACCTTTCTCTTTTTCGTTATTTATGGTATTCTTTTATATAGTATCTGATTTTTCGATTCAGGGAAGCCGGAAGCTTCCAAAGGAGCACTTTTTCATGGTTCAATCTTCCTTTGCAAAGCGGGTGCTTGCGCTGGCGTTGACCGCCGTACTGGCGGCTGCCATCGCACTGCCCGGCTTTGCGGTGTACGCAATGCCCATCCAGACGGCCTACCCGCAGGAGAGCATTTATCTTTTCGATGCCAGCACCGAGGAGGCCATCGTGGAACAAAACCCCGACCTGCCCCGCTGTGTAGCCAGCCTGACCAAGATGATGACAGCCCTGTTGGTGCTGGAAAACGGTGCTGACCTCAACGCCAGCATCACCATCCCGGACAGCCTGACCCCGGAGTTCCAGAGCATCAGGGCCAACCGGGGCCACACCATTGGGCTGCAGGCGGGAGAGCGCGTGCGGCGCATCGACATGCTGTACGCCATGCTGGTGCCCAGCGCCAATGATGCGGCCAGCGTGCTGGCCAGCGATGCCGCCGGGGGCGACCTTGCCGCTTTTGCGGCCCGGATGAACACCCGGGCCAGCCAGCTGGGCTGCACGGCCACCCACTTCACCTGCCCCCACGGCCTGTACGATGCCAATCATTATTCCACCGCGCGGGATATTGCAAAAATCGCGCTGGCCTGTTACGGCAACGGCACCTATCGGCAGATCGCTGACACGGTGAGCTACACCCTGCCGGCCACCAATGTACATAGTGCCCGGAGCATTACCACCACGAATAAGCTCATCCAGCCCGGCGCGGCCTATTACCGCGGTTATGCCCACGGCATGAAAACCGGGTTCACGACCCAGGCCGGGCGGTGCTTCGTCACCTTTGCCCAGCAGGGCGGCCGCACCTACGGGCTGGTGATCTTGGGCTCCAACAGCCAGAACATTTTCCGGGAAGCCGCGGAGCTCTTTGACTGGGCCTTTGCCAACCCGGAATTACAGCCTGCGGCACCGGCAGAGCCCGAAAAGTCTTCGCTTTCCTTCTGGCAGCTGCTGTTTGGCTGATATGATTCTTTTGGAGGACACGCTTATGCAGAACGCTACTCTCTTCCGCCGGGCGACGGCCCTGCTGTTGACGGCTGTGCTGGCCCTGACCCTCGCACTGCCCGGTCTTGCCGTCTACGAAATGCCCATCCAGACCGCCAACGAGGGCGAATCGGTCTATTTGTTCAATGCTGACATCGACAAGCCCATTCTGGAGCAGAACGCTGACCAGCAGCGGTACATTGCCAGTCTGACCAAGATGATGACGGCCCTGCTGTTTTTGGAAAGCGGCAAGGACATGAACGAGGAGATCACCATTCCCGCCAGCCTGACTCAGGAGTTCAAGGACATCCAGAACGCCAACGGCAGCACCATCAACCTGCGCATCGGCGAGACGGTGCGCCGCATCGACCTGCTTTACGGCCTGCTGGTGGCCAGTGCCAACGACGCGGCCAGCGTGATCGCCAGCGATGTAGCGGATGGCGACCTGACTGCCTTTGTCTCTAGGATGAACCAGCGTGCCAAGGAGCTGGGCTGCACCAGCACCAGCTTTACCTGCGTGCACGGCCTGTACGACTACGGCAACGTGTCCTCGGCCCATGACCTGGCCCTGATCGCCAAGGCCTGCGCCGAAAACGAAACCTATATGCAGGTGGCAAATACCTTGAGCTATACCCTCCCGGCCACCAACCTGCACCAGAACGAGCGCACCATCACCTCCACCAACCTGATGCTGAACCCGGAATATGCCTACTACCGGGATTACATCCGGGGCATGAAGACCGGCTTCACCACGCTGGCGGGCCGGTGCTATGTGACCTTCGCCCAGAAGGATGGCCACACCTACGGGCTGGTGATTTTGGGCTCCGATATGGACAATATCTATAAGGAAGCTTCCGAGATCCTGGATTGGGCCTTTGCAAGCTTCTCTGAACGGGAGCTGGTGGACACCGAAACTCCCCTGACCACCGCCCCGCTGAAGAAGTGCCGCACCTCCGAGGAGGTGGAGCTCTATGCCGCCGAGCCGGTCAGCGGCTACGGCCATGCGGATGATAAGGTCACCTTCACTTATGACATTCAGGAGAACATCTCCGCCACGGTGAAAGAAGGGGCTGTTCTGGGTACCGCCACCGTCTATCTGGACGGCTACGAGGTGGGGACTGTTGATTTGGTGACCCATCAGGAGTATATCTCCAATTTTCGCACCGATCTACAATACACCCTGCTCCTCATGGCGGCTCTCATCGTCATTCTGGCCGTCCTTGGCTTCCTTACCATGGTTGCCGGCGGCGGCTCGCTGAACCTTGGCCGACGGAGAAAAACACATCGGCGTTAAAGTAAATGGCTCCCTCGAAAGAGGGAGCTTTTCTTTTGGCCTAAACCTCTCCGTCATTGCTTCGCAATGCCACCTCTCCTAATAGGCGAAGCAAGCCAGCAGCAGCGTAGACTTGGCTCCCCTGTTAGGGGGAGCTGGCGCAAAGCGCCTGAGAGGTTAAAACCCCCGAAACCTCGCCGCGAACACACTCAATGTGATCTTCGGGTTCACCTGCGCGTTGAGCCTTTGGATCGCCGTATCGGCGGCCACAAGGGCCTTGCGGGCGGCATCGCCCTGTACCGGGGCCCGGGGGATTCCGCGCAGTCCGGCGGCGGCTACGGCCCGGAAATCCGCCAGCAGAGCGGCGGCTCCCGCCTTATCCTTTTCGTAGGCCGCCAGCAAAACGGCGGCGGCATAGCTGTCCTGATTGGCGGCAGCTTTGGCAAGGGCCATGGCCTTGTCCACCTGCGCCCGGCGGGCTTCATCCTTGGCCACGGAAAGCACCGTGCCGATGTGGCCGTCGAACAACTCACTGTACAGGGCGGCATCCTTGCTGTCCACGCCCTGCGCGGTGCAGTAGCGGGCACAATCAGCGGGGGAGACGGGTGCCACCGCAAAGCTGACACAACGGCTCCGGATGGTGGGCAGGACACCCGCCAGCGAATCCGCCGTCAGCAGGAAGAGCACGCCCTCCGGGGGCTCCTCCATGACCTTCAGCAGGGCGTTTGCGGATTCCTCGTTCATCCGTTCCACATGGTAGAGCAGAACGGCACGGCCCTCCGCCGAAAGGCTGGTGTTGAAGATCTCACTGCGCATGGCCGTGACCTGACCTACCAGATACCGCCCACCGCTGCCCATACCGGTCACGGAGATGGCCTCCCGGACAATGCCGGTCTCGATCTGGCCGCTGTCACGCTTGCCCGCCTTGGCCACGGCGCGGCAGCACTCGCCCCGTAGCAGGGCTTCGGCGGGCGCGCCGCCGTTGGGGTAGAGATAATCCGCCGCCATGCACCGGGCCGCAAAGCCCGCGCCCAGGCCTTCCTCGCCCACCAGCAGAACGCTGTGGGTCATACGGCGGCTCCCAAGCATCAGTTTGACGCTGGTCTTGAGCTCTTCATTTCCCTCTAATCTATCGATCATCATAATTATCGTTTACTCTTTCATTCTGGTACAGCTTATCCTCCTGTCAAGGGCTTCCCCTTCGGGAAGCTGGCACGATGATCGTCGTGACTGAGAGGGGCGTTATCTTCTGTTCTGTCGCTTCCACTGCTCCCGGCGCACCCAGGCGCGGATATTACGCCAGGCCTGCGGGCCAAAGAACACGAGAAAGCCCAGCATACAAAGCAAATAGTTCAGCTTGCCCGGAATCCCCATGCTCAGGAAGCTGAAGACCCACAGGGCGGCGGCAAAAATACCAAAGTATTTCACCTTGAGGGGGATGACGAAAAAGAGCAGCACCTGCATCTCGGGGTAAAGCATGGCAAAGGCCAGCAGGAGGGAGAGTGACAGGCAGTAGGTATCGGCAGAGCCCGTCAGCAGGCAGGCCAGCCACGCGCCCACCACGCCCAGCAGGAAATAGAGGTTGAACCGGAAATCACCCCACTCCCGTTCCAGCGCACTGCCGATAAACCAGGTAAAATAGATGCCCAGCACCACGCTGAGGGGCCCGCCGCCCGAGAAGGGCACCAGCACAAAGGTGAACAGCCGCCAGATCTGCCCGGCGAAGAGGACACTGCGGCTCAGAGAAAGATAGAAGGAAATATACTGGTTGACGAACAGCTCAATGGCGTAAACCAGGATCTGGCCGCCGATGAGGATGTTGATGAGGTTGGGGATGCAGAACCGGCCGTATTTCCGTTCCT
>CALDLZ010000351.1 GCA_937915335.1 uncultured Faecalibacterium sp. | reverse complement strand
GACGAGGGAACCAACACCCTGAGCGCCATTGCCAAGCACCCGAATTTCAACTGCCCCAACCTGAAAAAGCTGGGCCTGTTCAACATTGACGGCGTGACCGCGGGCGAAAAGACTGACGCGCCCGCCGGTGCCTTTGCCCGTCTGCAGGAGCAGAGCATGGGCAAGGATACCACGATCGGTCACTGGGAAATTGCCGGTGTGGTCAGCCCGAAGCCGCTGCCCACCTTCCCCAACGGCTTCCCCGAGGAGCTCATCAAAGAGTATGAGGCAAAAACCGGCCACAAAGTCCTCTGCAACAAGCCTTATTCCGGCACCGAGGTGCTGAAGGACTACGGCGAGCAGGCCATGAAGGAAAACGCCCTCATCGTCTACACCAGCGCCGACAGCGTGTTCCAGGTGGCCGCCCACGAGGAGCTGGTGCCCGTGCACGAGCTCTACCGTTACTGCGAGATCGCTCGTGAGATGCTGAAGGGGGAGTACGGCGTGGGCCGTGTTATCGCCCGCCCCTTCCTGGGAAACAGTTCCGAGACCTTCTACCGCACCACCAACCGCCACGACCTGAGCCTGAAGCCGCCCCGCGCTACCATGCTGGATCTGCTGAAGGGGGCCGGCAAGGATGTCATCGCAGTGGGCAAGATCTTTGATATCTTCGATGGCGAGGGTGTGACCGAGAAGATCAAGACCACCGGCAATACCAATGGTATTGCCTTTACCAAGGCACTGCAGACCCGCGACTTCGAGGGCCTGGCCTTTGTGAACCTCGTCGATTTTGATATGCTTTACGGCCACCGCCGTGACGTGCCCGGCTATGCCGCCGCCGCCACCGAGTTCGACCGGTTCCTGACCGACTTTATCCCCGGGATGCGGGAGGGCGACCTGCTGATGATCACTGCTGACCATGGCTGCGATCCCTCCTATACCAAGACCACGGATCATACCCGTGAGTATGTGCCGTATCTCATCTGCGGCAAGGGCGTGAAGCCCGGCGTGGATCTGGGCACCAAGCTCTGCTTCGGCACCATTGCTCAGACCGTCTGTGAATATCTGGGCGTGGACGCTTCCAGCCTGGATGGTCAGAGCGTGCTGAAAGAGATTCTGAAGTAAGAACGAATTAACCCCTCAGGCGCTTTGCGCCAGCTCCCCTGGTAGGGGAGCCCTTGGCATAATGGTACAGTCTGCGCACAAAGGGAAACTTGCAAAGCTTTATGTAATGCCAAAGGCCCCCCTATTAGCGGGGGCTGGCATTGCGAGGCAATGACTGGGAGGTTAAAGGCTGGCGATGAGGGTTGTTTTTTTCGCTGTATTGTGGTAGACTAGCTCTTGTACGCTTGGCAAGAGGGGAGTGTGCGGCTTTCCGTGCCGGGCGATGAACTGAACGGTTTGAACAATAGAAGGAGAAAAACTACCATGAAACTGAATCGTACCTTTGGTCTGGCACTGACCGCTGCAGTGCTGGCTGTTGCTATGACCGGCTGCTCCAGCAGCGCGTCTTCCACTGCATCCTCCGCTGCCGCTTCCAGCGAGGCAGCTTCCTCTGTGGCTGCTTCTTCTGAGGCTGCTGAGAGCGAGGCCGCTGCTGCCAGCGTTGTCAGCACCGAGGATCTGGACGTGAACGGCACCACCTACTCCGCTGACTGCTACGGCGAGTTCACCCTGTCCAACGGCGACACCATGAAGCTGTGGAAGCTGAACGATGCTTACGCAGACCTGAGCGCTGAACCTATGAAGGGTGTGGTCGACGAGTTCCCCATCAAGGCCGAGGAAGAGCAGATCTATGTTGCTGACGTGACCAGCAACGGCGAGACCACCCGCCAGTACCTGCGTACTGACAAGGCTGGCCGCAACGGCTCTGTCTCTGTCAAGACCTTTGAGCTGGGCGAAGACGACGCTGAGTAATGCGCTTTCCCGTAAAATGATGAAACGACAAGCCCCGGGCCTTTTCGCAAGGCCCGGGGCTTGTGCTATCTCTGGAAATTATTCTCCGCTGCTGCTGGAGCCGAACAGGGCATCCAGCACCGTGGAGGCCGCCTGATGCAGGGAGTTGGCAGCAGATTCTACTTGCTCCTGACTGGGCAGGGAGATGGAAGGTGTTTCGGTCTCACCACCGGACTCTCCTTCGGCGGGAGTTTCGGTGGAAGCCTCGCTCTCGGCAGGAACTTCCGGCTCGGGGGTGGTCTCAGCGGGCTGCTCGTCGGCAGGCTGTTCGGTGGGAACACTTCCGGCGGGCTCCTCAATGATGACACTGTCGGGGGATTCCTCCACAGAAGTGCCGGCGTTGGGGTCAGCGGTCGGGGTGAACACGTCGGTCTTTTCAGGGGTCTGCTGGGTATCGCTCACGGTACCCTCGCCGCCCAACACGGATGCGATCAGCTCCTTAGCCTGGTTGACCGAACTTTCGTCCGGCTTCATTACATAAAGGCTCTGCCCCTTGGCGGAATAGCACTGGCTGCTCTTACCGCTGGTGCCGGTAACGGTGTAGCTCTGGATGTCCCAGTTGGACAGGCTTGCGAGCTGCATCCGCACCAGTGCGGAGATCTGCTCCTGGGAAAGACTGGTCACAAAGCAATCGGAGACCGCGTCCATCAGTTTGGAAAAGCTCATCAGGACAGTGGGGGATTTGAGCTTTTGTGCCATGGCATCGATGACCTTCATCTGGTTGATGCCGCGCTGGATATCGCCGGAAGCAAAGGCGTGGCGCTCGCGGGCAAAGGCCAGGGCACTCTTGCCGTCCAGGTGGTTCCAGCCCTCGGCGAAGGTGGTGGGGTCATAGTAGCCGGGGCTGCCCACTGAGGTGAACGCCTGATCGGAATAGACATCCACGCCGCCCACCGCATCGATGATGCGGATGAAGCCTGCAAAGTTGATGCGGATGTAGTGATCCACGTTGATGCCGTACAGGCTGCCCAGCGTTGCCATGCTGGTCTCCACGCCATACAGACCGGCGTGGGTCAGCTTGTCTTTGCTGTTGGTGCCCGCCAGATCAACGTAGTAATCGCGGGGCGTGTTGATAAGGGCTGCCCGCTTGGTGGTGGGGTTGACCACGGCGAGGATGTTCACGTCACTGCGGGCCTTTTCGGTCAGCTCACCGCGGTTGTCCACGCCGCTCAGGTAGACCACGAAGGGCTCCTTGGTGATCTGGTTGGCCTCGGTGCCGGTGACAAGGCCGGAAGTGACATTATCCAGCGCGCTCAGGCCCTGCTGTGCCCAGACGCAGCCCAGTGCCAGAAAAGCGCACAGGAACACCGAGAACACTCTGGACACCTTGCGGGGGGTGTTGTACTCTTGGCAGCGCTTGACCAGCAGCCAGAACAACACCAGCAGCGCCGCAATAATAACAAGATACAGCGCGGGCAGCATCTGGGTGCGCCAGAGCTGGATAAACGCTGCAATGCTCAGAATGGCTTGAATGACCAGCAAAACAGTACCTCGTTTCGGGCTTTCAGTCTTTGCGGCCCTGCCAGGCTCCCGGCGGGGCGGCATTTCGGGCATGGGGCCGCCGGTGTGCTTCGGGGGCTTGGGCGGTGGGGTGGGGGCGGCAGCCTCGGGTGAGAAAAAGGCCGAGCTGTCTACCTCGACAGTTTTTTCCTCCTGCGGGTGATGGCCCCGGTGGATATGCCGGGTATCGTCGTCCGCATGGGAACGGGAAGTTTCATCAAACATAGGAGATCTCCTTTTTGACACGTCCTCAGGCAAGGGGCACGATGGTCAATACGGCCCGTGCCGGCAGGCAGGTGGCTGTCTGATCCTCCTGCGAGATCCAACCAAAACTTTCACAGATGTGGTCGGGACAGGGGGAATCGATGAACCGTGCCGCGCCATCCCTGACCTCGATGTGCACCGTCAGATAGCCGGTGTCGATGTCGTATTCGGCATCTTTGTCCAGAGAAATTTTCAGCACCGTGTTGTCATCGCCGTAGGTCAGCTCTGCACCCAGGGTGCTGCCGCTCTGCCCGGCACTGCGGAAATAGAACAGCGTGCCCGCAAGCACCAGCACCACTGCGGCGAACAGTAAATTGACCCAGAGAGAACTTTTTTTCTGCTTCATGGCTCAGGCATCCTTCTGGGGAAACAGCTGTTCCAGCTCGGCCAGCCACAGAGCGGCGCAGGCATCGCTGGGCATCCGCCAGTCCCCGCGCGGCGAGAGGGTCACGCTGCCGATCTTGGGGCCGTCGGGCAGGCAGCTGCGCTTGAACTGCTGGGCGAAGAAACGCCAGTAGAAGTTGCGCAGCCACTTATACAGAACCTCGTCCGGGTATTCTTCCCGGCCTGCAAAGGCGGCCTTTGCCAGCCGGAAGATTTTCGCCGGGCCAAAGCCGAAGCGGAGCACATAATAAAGGTAAAAGTCATGCAGCTCGTAGGGGCCCACCAGATCCTCGGTGCGCTGTGCGATCTCGCCGTTATCCTTGGCGGGCAGCAGCTCGGGGGAAACGGGAGTGTCGAGGATGTCCAGCAGGACTTCCTTCAACGCCGGGGTGGCGGCGATGTCGGCTTCGTACCGGACAAGGTGGCGTACCAGCGTTTTGGGCACTCCGGCGTTCACGCCGTACATGCTCATGTGGTCGCCGTTGTAGGTGGCCCAGCCCAGCGCCAGCTCGGACAGATCACCGGTACCCACCACCAGACCGCCGGTGCGGTTGGCCGTGTCCATTAGTTCCAGGGTGCGCACACGGGCCTGGCCGTTTTCGTAGGTCACGTCCAGCACGCTCTCGTCCTGGCCGATGTCCTTGAAGTGGCTGTGCACCGTGTTGGCAATGTCGATCTCGGTAAAGCTGACGTGCAGCTCGTCGCACAGGATCTCGGCGTTGCCGCGGGTGCGTTTGGTGGTGCCGAAGCAGGGCATAGTTACCGCCAGCACATCGGTGGTGGGACGGCCCAGCTGCTTCATGGCACGCACGGCCACCAGCAGGGCAAGGCAGCTGTCCAGACCGCCCGAGATGCCGATGACGGCGGTCTGGGCGTGGGCGTGCTCCAGCCGCTTTGCCAGACCGTCGGCCTGCATCTTCAAGATCAGCTCACAGCGCTCGGCACGCAGCTGCTCGTTGTGGGGGATGAAGGGGGTGGGGTCTACCCAGCGGGTCAGCACGGTCTCGGTGAGGGCCAGATCGAAATCCACAGTCTGGTAGCCCTCGGCGCTGGGCTCGAAGCTGGTGTTGCGTGCCCGCTCCGATTCCATCCGCTGGCAGTCCAACTCGGTCTCGGCGGCCCCGCCCGCAAAGGGCTTGACCTCGGTCAGCAGGGTGCCGTTCTCGGCGATCAGGTCGTGGCCTGCAAATACCATATCCTGGGTACTCTCGCCGTGACCGGCAGAAGCGTACAGGTAGCCGCAGAGCAGGCGGGCGGGCTGATTTTCTACCAGTGCCCCGCGGGACTCCCCCCTGCCCCCCGTATCATCGCTGGCCGAAAGGTTGGCGATAACAGTAGCGCCTGCAAGCGCGTGGAAGGTGGAGGGCGGCAGGGCGCTCCACAGATCCTCGCAAATTTCCACACCCAGCACAAAACTGGGCATCTGGCGGCAGCGGAAGAGCAGGGAAGTGCCGAAGGGCACCTCCTGCCCGCAGACATTCACCAGCTCCACCTCAGTAGAACCGGGGGTGAACTGCCGCTTTTCATAGAACTCGCCATAGTTGGGCAGGTAGGTCTTGGGGACAAGGCCCAGCAGTCTGCCGTGGCAGAACACGGCGGCGCAGTTGTACAGTTTACCCCGCACCATCAGCGGCAGGCCAACCAGGGCCATGGTATCCAGCTCTTTGCTGGCTTCCAGCAGTGCTTCCAGCCCGGCGAGGGCACCCTGCTGCAAGGTGCGCTGCAAAAACAGGTCGCCGCAGGTGTAGCCGGTCAGGCAGAATTCGGGGAACACGGCTAGCTTTACGCCACGGGAGGCAGCGGCATGCAGCTCGGTGAGGATCTGCCGGGTGTTATAGGCGCAGTCCGCCACCCGCAGAGCGGGAGAAAGGGCTGCTGCTTTCAAAAAACCATCTTTCATCGGAGGATTTCACATCCTGTCTGTCTTGTTTGCCCACGGCGGACAGTTGCATCTGCCGTAGTGCACATAGTATACCACACTCTGGCCAAAACGAAAAGTAAAAGCGGGGTAAAAATTGAATGAACAAAGAAAAACAGCCGCCATCCCAAGGACAGCAGCTGCTGATCTTACCAAATGGAAAACGAGATAGACCGTAAGCCGGGTTCTGTATTAAACGACGATCTGTCTAGACCTGCCATTGCTGACAGGTTCGTGCCGCCTTCGGGACACGCGAGCAGCGCTGTACGTCCCATATAGGCGTTGCTTCCGGTAGGGTTTACAAAGCCGCATAGTCACCCATGCGCTGGTGAGCTCTTACCTCGCCCTTTCATCCTTACCGCATTGCTGCGGCGGTTTCCTTTCTGTTGCACTTTCCCTGAGGTCACCCTCGGCTGCCGTTAGCAGTTACCGTGCTCTGTGAGGCCCGGACTTTCCTCAGAGCGGTCAAAGCCGCCCCGCCGCCGTATGTTCCACTCGTTTTCCGCTCCCCATGATACCATAAAAAAACAAGATTTGCAAGCGGCGATGAAATCTGGTATAATATTTTTATATATGGCATGATGTGCCGTGAAATTTCGGGGGAGGGACAAAGAG
>CALDLZ010000350.1 GCA_937915335.1 uncultured Faecalibacterium sp. | reverse complement strand
TATAAGCAGGGTCTGGCCCACGACCTGAGCAAATACAGCCCCACGGAGTTCATCCCGGGGTGCATCTACTATCAGGGAGATCACAGCCCCAACGAGGCGGAGCGGGAGGCCAAGGGATATTCCTCGGCATGGCTCCACCATAAGGGCCGCAACAAGCACCACCTGGAATACTGGATCGACTACACCACCAATAAATCCGGCATGGGCGGCATGAAAATGCCCCTGCGCTATGTCTGCGAGATGATCTGTGACCGTGTCGCGGCCAGCCAGATCTATCTGGGCGACAAGTACACCGACGCATCCCCGTGGCAGTATTATGAAAAGAGCAAGGATCACTACCTGCTCCACCCCGAGACCAGAGCGCTGCTGGAAAAGCTGCTGAAAATGGTCCGGGATCTGGGTCGGGAACGTACCTTTGCTTACATAAGATTCCTGCTCGGGTGTGAAGATACCTATTAAACCAAATCAAGGAGGCATTGCAATGAAACGTTTCAAAAAGGTTCTGGCACTTGTTCTGGCCGGTGTTCTGGCACTGGCAATGCTGACTGCCTGCGATGGCACTACCGACCCTGACAGCATCATGCCGGAGGATGGTACTCCCGAAGTAGTGATGTCCGTGAACCACATGGCAGCGGATAAGGGTCTGGGCCAGGTGTATTACAGTGCAAAGTACAGCGAGATCACAAAGGAGCTGCTGCAGAACTGGCTGGAAAACCGTGATAAGTCCATCACCTATGCAGAAGAGTATCAGAAAATTGTTGCAAAGCTGGGCGGCAATGCAAAGATCGTGGTCGGCCTGACGGATAAGAACGTGATTCCCAACTTGACGACCGATGGCAACCCGGTGGCAAAGGGCAGTGCCAAGTATGATGTGCTGTTCAAGGATACCAGCGCATACGATTTGGCAGATAAGATTGGTGTTGTGTACGTTACCACCTCTAACGGCACTGTTTACCAGCTGGTCTGCCTGTTCGATGTGAACTGAGCGTCACACAACGCCAAAACAGCATAACGCATAAAAAGCCCCCGGAGGCGGTGTGAACCGCTTTCCGGGGGCTTCTGTGTCAGAGGAACCGCTTACTGCTCGTTCTCGTAGATCTTGATATAGTGGGGGGCATTCTTATCCTGCACAAAGAGCAAGGTGCAGGTGAGTGCGGCGGCTAAGAACGTGAAGATGGCAAGCAGGGCTTTGAGAAATTTCATCGTATCCGATCCTCCTTGGCGGGCTGGGCCCGGTCGTTCAAATGCGGAGCGGGGGATGTTCCGCTGGGTTGTTGGTAACAGTATACCATAATCCTGCCAGAAAGGCAATTGGAAGGAAACTTGTGGGTTGTTAATAAAAAAACGATTGGTTAGCTATGACTAATCGTTAAAAATGGCAAATAAAATCGAGGAAATTGCATCATTTTGGCGCAGTTGTCGTTGAACTTCTGAGGATAAAATGATACAATAAAAGCGTTAAGCAGCTGCTGTCCCTGTCGCAGTGCGCCCGCATGAAGGCAGGGACGGCAATTCAAGCAGAATGGGGGATTTATTCCATGTTGAACAAGCTGAAACGTGCGGCGCTTGGCGCGCATACGCCGCATGACAAGGCAACTGCTGCAAGCAAACCAGTTCCGATGCCTCTGCCCGCGCAGGTACGCATCCTGATGAGCCAGCACATCGGCGCCCCGGCGAAAGCCCTGGTCAAAAAGGGTGACGAAGTGTTCGTTGGCACTAAGATCGGCGAAGCCGGCGGCTTCGTCTCTGCAAATATCCACTCCAGTGTCTCCGGTACGGTGGCCGCTGTGGAACCCTTCCGTCTGTCCAATGGCCGGATGTGCGATTCTGTCGTCATCAAGACCGATGGCAAGCAGACGGTTGACCCTGCCGTGAAGGCACCCGAAGTCACTGATAAGGCCAGCTTCCTGGCCGCCGTGCGTGAGTGCGGCCTGGTGGGTCTGGGCGGCGCAGGCTTCCCGACCGATGTCAAGCTGCAGCCCAAGCAGCCCGTGGATACCCTGCTCATCAACGCTTCCGAGTGTGAAGTCTGGCTGACCAGCGACACCCAGGAAATGCTGAACTGCAGTGATGATATCATCCGCGGCATCGAGGCTGTTCTGAAGTACACCGGCATCCCGAAGTGTGTCATCGGTATTGAGAACAACAAGCCCGAGTGCATCGAGCTGCTGAACCAGAAAACGAAGGACAAGCCCGCCATCGAGGTCAAGGCCCTGCCCAGCGTTTACGGTACCGGCGCTGAGCTGATCCTGATCGAAAAGTGCCTGGGCCGCGAGGTCCCGCATGGCGGTCTGCCCGCGGATGCAGGCGCGATCGTGATGAACGTGACCAGTGTCTCCACTCTGGGCAAGTACCTGGCGACCGGTATGCCGGTGGTCAGCCGCACCATCACCGTGGACGGCGATGCCTGCGCAAAGCCCCAGAATCTGATTGTCCCCGTGGGTACCGCCTATGAGGACGTGCTGAACGCTGCCGGTATCAAGGGCGGCGTGGAGCTGGGCAAGGTGGTCGCCGGCGGTGCCATGATGGGCCCTGCTGTCGAGGATCTGAGCTATCCCACCACCAAGACCACTTCCGGTCTGATCATGCTGAGCGCCGCCGCTGCCGAGCCCCCGCAGGTCAACCCCTGCATCCGCTGCGGCCGCTGCGTTGAGTACTGCCCCATGGGTCTGGAGCCCGTGGAAGTCAACCAGGCTTATGCAGCCCGCGATGTTCAGGAGCTGGGCAAGCTGCATGTTGATTACTGCTTCAACTGCGGCTCCTGCACCTTCGTCTGCCCGGCAAAGCGCCCCTGCACCCAGATGATGGGTCTGGCAAAGGCGTTCTACCTTGGTGAAATCAAAAAAGGAGGCAATAAGTAATGGATACGAAGCTTATTGTTTCGGCCTCCCCGCACATGCGCAGTGAGGAAACGACCCAGAGCCTGATGGCCAATGTGATCGTTGCCCTGTGCCCCTGCGTGGTGGCCTCTGCCATCATTTTTGGCGCGCGTGCCCTGCTGGTCACCGCAGTGTCTGTGGTTGCCTGCGTGGTTTTTGAGTGGCTGTACTGCAAGCTGCTGAAGAAGCCCAACCCCATCAGCGATCTGTCCGCTGTGGTCACCGGCATCATTCTGGCTATGAATGTGCCCGTGGGCATGCCTCTGGGGCAGCTCATCATCGGCGACCTGGTGGCCATCGTGGTGGTCAAGCAGCTGTTCGGCGGCATCGGCATGAACTTTGCCAACCCCGCATTGGTTGGCCGTATCGTGCTGTTCATCAGCTTTGCCGGTTCCATGAACAAGTGGGTCTTCCCCGATGCAGCGGTCGATCAGCTGTCCAGCGCTACCCCGCTGGCCGTGGCTGACACCAGCAAGCTGAGCCTGCTCGACCTGTTCATGGGTGTGCACGGCGGTGTTCTGGGCGAGACCTGCGCTCTGGCGATCCTGCTGGGCCTGATCTACCTGGTGGCTACCAAGACCATCAGCATCGCCATCCCCGCTTCTTACATCGGCAGCATGTTCATTTTCTACCTGATCTCCACCCACAGCCTGCATGGCGCGCTGGTCGGCATCCTGTCCGGCGGCCTGATGTTCGGCGCTGTGTTCATGGCAACTGACTATGTCACCAGCCCCTTCACCCTGAAGGGCAAGCTGATCTACGGTCTGTGCCTGGGCATCGTTACCTTCGCCATCCGTCAGTGGGGCAGCTACGCCGAGGGCGTTTCCTTCGCGCTGCTGTTTATGAACCTGTGGGTTCCCTTCATCAACGATTGGACCCGTCAGACTCCTTACGGCTATGTTAAGCCTGCAAAGAAAGCAAAGGAGGGTGCTGGCAAATGAATAAGAACTCTACATGGGAGACCTCTGTCAAGCCGGTCGTCGTGCTGAGCGTGATCGCGCTGATCGTCAGCCTGCTGCTGGCTCTGGTCAACTCCTTTACTGCACCTATTATCGAGGCAAACCAGAAGGCTGCCACCCTGGCCGCTTATGTGGACGTGATGCCCACCGTTGCCAGCGCGAACGATCTGGAAGAAGTGACCGATTATACCACTGAGAACGTCACCGGTGTCGTGAAAGCGACCGACGGTTCTCTGGCAATCAAGGCCGAGGAGAAGGGCTTTGACGGCGGCATCCTGTCCGTCATCATCGGCTTCGACACCAACGGCACCGTTACCGGCATCTGGGTGGATGCTTCTACCCAGACCAAGGGCATCGGCAGCAATGTCGCCAACGACAGCTTCCTTGCTCAGTTCGATGGCATGGATGGCACCCAGAACATCACCCTGGGCCAGGGTTACGACGCTTACAGCGGCGCGACCATCTCTTCCAAGGCTCTGTTTGCCGCCATCAATGACTGCATCAACTGCTATAACGAGTTGGCATAAAGGAGGTTGGTAAGAAATGGCAAGCGAAAAAAAGTCCAAGGTAAGCATCCTTACCAACGGCATTATCAAAGAAAACCCCGTCCTGCGTCTGGTTTTGGGCACCTGCTCCTGCCTGGCTGTTACCACGGCAGTTTCCAGCGCACTGGGCATGGGCGCCGCCTTCACCTTCGTGCTGGTGTGCTCCAACATCCTGATCTCGCTGCTGCGCAACGTGATCCCCGCAAAAGTTCATCTGCCCTGCTACATCGTCATCATTGCAGGCTTCGTGACCATCGTTCAGATGTTCATGCACGCCTACATGGAGAGCCTGTACAGCGCACTGGGCGTCTTCCTGCCCCTGATCGTTGTCAACTGCATCATCCTGGGCCGTGCCGAGATGTTCGCCTGCAAGAACAACGTGGTTGATTCCGCACTGGATGGCATCGGCATGGGCATTGGCTACACTCTGACCGTTACCCTGATGGCCTCCATCCGTGAGATCCTGGGCAGCGGCACTTGGCTTGGCTTCCAGGTCCTGCCCGAGAGCATGGCCAAGATGAGCATTATGACCCAGGCACCCGGCGCGTTCTTCTGCTACGGTGTGCTGATGGCCGGCTGCATCTGGCTGGAGGGCAAGCTGGACGCCCGTATCGAGCGCAAGAGCTGCTGCGACCTCGACAATCTGAAGAAGGAGGCAGAGTAACATGTTCGTCAAACTTGCTGCGATCTTCTTCAGCATGATCCTGGTCAACAACTACGTGCTGGTGAAGTTCTACGGTATCTGCCCGTTCCTGGGCGTTTCCAAGAAGCTGGACTCCTCCATTGGTATGTCCGGCGCTGTTATCTTCGTTATGCTGGTGGCAACGGCTGTCACCTTCCCCATCCAGATCTTTATCCTGAATCCTGCTGACCTGAGCTATCTGCAGACCATCGTGTTCATCCTGGTCATCGCAGTGCTGGTTCAGTTCATTGAGATCTTCCTGAAGAAGTACGTTGTCAGCCTGTACAACTCTCTGGGTGTTTACCTGCCCCTGATCACCACCAACTGCTGCGTGCTGGCTGTTACCATCCTGGTCGTGGATGACTACGGCGCGGATGTCGCGACTCTGGGCTTTGGTGCCGCCT
>CALDLZ010000349.1 GCA_937915335.1 uncultured Faecalibacterium sp. | reverse complement strand
CGTTCGTCAAGGGGTTTTGCGTTTTGCTTTTTTCTAAACGCAAAAAGGCAGTGCGCAGATACGTTGATTTTGAGATTTTTCAAATTTTTTCAAAAAAATCCTTGACAAAAGTCATCCTTTCAGGTATTATAGTGGAGCGCTGAGGGTCACGGCCCGAAACGCTAAAAACTGAAGATGTGGAAAGATGGCTGAGTTGGTCTAAGGCGCACGACTGGAAATCGTGTAACGTGTCAAAAGCGTTCTGGGGTTCGAATCCCCATCTTTCCGCCAGAAACCCCGGAACGTTTGTTCCGGGGTTTTTCTGTTGACGTAAAAGGAGTTTTCATAATGTCTGCTATCATAATTGCAATTCCGCGCATGGTGCCGAACCCGCTGCTGGCGGAGGCTCACGCAAAATATCCTGAAAGCCTGGCCCGGGCCGGGGCAGAGATGCGCTGGATCGAGCTGGACGATCCGGAAAAAGCCGTGCAGGACGCGATGGCCTGTGATGGCCTGCTGCTGCCGGGCGGCGGCGACATCGACCCCAAGTTCTACGGACAGGAGCGCATCCCCGCCTGCGGCGAACCCAACGTCCTGCGGGATGCCGCCGAGCCGCTGCTCCTGCGGGCCTTCCTTGCGGCAGATAAGCCGGTGCTGGCCATCTGCCGGGGCATCCAACTGATGAACGTGGCGCTGGGCGGTGATCTGTATCAGGACATCAAACCCTTTGAGCACGTCCCCCACAACGACCATTGGGGCAAGATTCACGCCGTCACCGTGCGGCGGGGTACCCTGCTCTCCAGCATTCTGGGGCAGGATACTGTACTGGTCAACAGCCAGCACCATCAGGCGGTGGATAAGGTCGCCCCCGGCCTTGTGCTGTCGGCGCTGAGTGAGGACGGCATTGTGGAGGGCATTGAGAAGCCGGACGCGAAGTTCTGTCTGGGCGTGCAGTGGCACCCCGAGTGGCTCAGTGATGCAGACCCTGCCATGCAGGGGATCTTTGATGCCTTTGCGGCGGCCTGCCGGTAACGCCCTATGAAGATTGCAATTTTAGGCACCAGCGGCAGCGGCAAATCCACCCTTGCCCAAACGCTGGGGGCCGCTTATCACGCCCCGGTGCTGCATCTGGACACGGTGCATTTCCTGCCCGGATGGGTGGAGCGCCCGCTGGACGAGGAAAACGCCATTGTCCGCCGCTTTCTGGACACGCACGAAAGCTGGATCATCGATGGCAACTATACAAAGACCTGTTATGACCGGCGGCTGGAAGAAGCAGACCAGATCATCGTACTCTGCTTTGGCCGTTTCACCTGCCTGAGCCGGGTACTGAAACGCTGGTGGAAAAACCGGGGAAGGGTGCGCTCCTCCTCCGCACCGGGCTGTGAGGAAAAAATAGATGCCGCGTTCCTCTGGTGGGTCCTGCATCAGGGCCGGACCCCCGCCAAACTGGCCGGATACCAGCGCATTGGTCAGCAATATCCGGAAAAGTTCGTTTTTCTCAAAAATCAGAGCCAGCTTGAACGATTTTTAAGCTCTGGATCGTATTCCTTATAAAGAGAACAAGGAGGTTCTGCCCATGAAAGCTTCCAAGAAGCGCCGCGCTGCTGTGACCGTGATTGCCTGCGTTCTGGCGGTCTGTCTGGTGGCCGCGCTGGTGCTTTTCAATCTGGTCAACAGCAAGGTGCGTGCCCTGCAAAAGGGTGCGACCTTTAGGCTCAGTTATACGATCACCGCACAGGACAGCACCACCTCTCCCGCCCTGTACAATATCCTGAAGCAGGTGGGTACAACGACCGGTAATGTTGCCGGGCTGTACTCGCCGGGGCAGCTGCAATTGTATCTGTATACTTCCGATGTAGAAAACGGCGGCAAAGACTTTTTCACCGACATCTACATCGATGCCAACGACACCTACTTCGATGCCGGGCGGCTCTACCGCACCCTGCGGGATTCGATTGCAGAGAATGTCCCGCTGGTGGGCTCCTTCCTGCCGGATTGGTCCCTGCCCAACTACATCACGCAGGCTCAGCTGGCAAAGATTCTGGGCGTACCCAACACGCAGGTCGAAATGCAGGAGATGTCCGGTTACACCCTCACACTCAGCCGCCAGAACATCATCCACCCCGACTATGCAAAGAAAGGCTACACTTACTACCAGTTTCCCTCTGAGGAGGATGACGCAACGGTTCTTGTGGTGGGTCTGCCGCTGAAATCCGTGCTCTTTGATGATACCATCCCTGTGGATATCCACGTTGAGATTCCCGCCCACGGTGTTACCGCAGCCCTGAGCGGCACGCTGAGGTCCGGTGTCAACAGCCTTTCGGCCCCTGTCAGTGTCATCTCCGACAGCGATATTGATTCGATCGTCCAGCTCCGGGAAAGTCTGGAGCAATTTGCTGACCTGATCAGCACGGCGCTAAAGAGCGTGCAGTAACAAAAAAGGCAGAGCCAGAGGCTCTGCCTTTTTTGTTACCGGTCTAAGATTCTTCCATCCACCGAGAAGGTCACGACCTGCCAGGGCATGAACTTGCCGCTGTTTTTCAGGGCATTGACAGCGGCATGCTCCAGCCCACCGCAGCAGGGCACCTCCATCCGCAGGACGGTGACGCTCTGGATATTGTTGCGGCTGATGATCTGGGTCAGCTTTTCGGTGTAATCACCCTCGTCCAGCTTGGGGCAGCCGATGAGGGTGATCTTCCCCCGCATGAACTCCTGATGGATGTTTGCGTAGGCGTAGGCGGTGCAGTCAGCGGCAATCAGCAGCTTTGCACCGTCGAAATAGGGGGCGTTCACGGGTACCAGCTTGATCTGGCAGGGCCACTGACCCAGCTGAGAGGACATGGCCGCAGGTGCCGCCGGGGCGGTCTGCTTGGCGGCTTCCCGGTGGAACTGACGCATGGCGCTGCCCGGGCAGCCGTGGAAGGCAGGCTTCCGGGGTGCTTCAGCGGGCTTTGCGGCAGCCGCGGCGGCCTTCTTCTGCTTGTTTTCCAGCACGGCGGCTTCATCGTAGGCGGCGGCTTCCCGCTCGGTGAAGGTGATGGCACCGGTGGGGCAGCCGGGCAGGCAGTCGCCGAAGCCATCGCAGTAATCGTCCCGCATCAGCTTGGCCTTGCCGTTCACCAACCCGATGGCACCCTCGTGGCAGGCCGTTACGCAGGCACCACAGCCATTGCACTTTTCTTCGTCTATATGAATGATTTTTCGGATCATTGTTCTATCCTCCTTGCTTTTTCTGGTCACAGTATACTATAATAGCAAAAGCAATTCGGTTGTTATGACCACAAAAAGAGGCTTATTTTATGGAAAAGACCGCATTTCCGCTGTTTCAGGGGCTTCAGCCACAGGATATTGCCCAGATGGAGCACTGCCATTGTCTGCGTCAGAAGCACTTTTCCCGCCGGGAAACCATTTTCCGGGTCGGACAGACCACCCACGAGATCGGGATGGTTCTCTCGGGCAGTGTCCACATTGAGAGCGTGGATCTGTGGGGCAACAAGAGCATCCTGAGCCAGACCGGGCCCGGGCAGGCCTTTGCCGAGACCTACGCCTTCTGCAATGAACCGCTGATGGTGGATGCCGTGGCGGCGGAGGAATGCGAGGTGCTGTTTCTGGATGTCTCGGCTCTCTCCTGCCCTCACGCGGAGCATCGTTGGCAGGAGCAGCTGCTCCGCAACCTGCTGCGGGTGTCCATGCACAAGAATCTGGCTCTCTCCCGCCGCATCTTCTGCACCAGTCCTAAAACGGTGCGGGGGCGGCTGCTGACCTACCTTTCCGGGCAGGCCGTCCGGGCCGGAAAGCCGGAGTTTACCATTCCCTTCAACCGCCAGCAGCTGGCCGATTACCTCAGCCTGGACCGCAGTGCTCTTTCCAAGGAGATGGGCAGAATGCGGGAGGAAGGTCTTATTGTTTTTGAGAAGAACCACTTCATCCTGCTGCATCCGCAGGAACTGCTGTGACGCAAAAGAACCCGTGTCTTGAATTGACACGGGTTCTTTTCATTATGACTGCGCTTTATACTGACGATGCTCTTCGATCCATCTGCCGCCGTCGCCGCTGCCAACTGCACTCTTGTAAACAATGCCGGTCAGCTCACTGGTCAGGTCAGACTTCATCTTCTTATAAGATTTTTCAGCTTCATCGGCAACGCTCTGGTCGCGGCCATTATCCCGCAGGTACTGACGCAGCTCCTTGAGGATGGCGTCGAATTCCTTATCGCACTCGCTCTGGACGCTGCTCAGCTTGGCAGTCTTGGATACTACAATGGAGATCTTCATGCCCATGTTCCGCTCTTCAATCGGGTGAGACATATACTCGTCATAAGCTTCGCAGATCACGGTGTACAACTTGGATTCCGTCTGCCGCTGCAACCGCTCCAGGCGGCGGATATAGCTGTTGATCTGGGCATCCACCTTGCTCTCCGAGGCAGCGGAGCTGCTGGTGGTGGAACTGCTGGCGGCGTGACTGCCCGCCGATGTCGAAGAGGAAGGCCAGGAGTGGGCCGCGTTGGAACTGGACACCGTGCTGCCGACTTTACTGGAGCTGGCGGCAGAGGACGAAATGCTGGAGGGATCCGACTCCGAGGAAGAGATGCCAAGCTCTTCTTCCAGCCCTTCCAGGAACGAGGAGATGGGGTTTTCTTCGTTCGTCATCTCACTGCTGACGGCATCCTCGCTGGAAGCGGCAGAGCTGCTGCCAGAGGAAGCGGATTCACTGTCGGGTTCACTGGACGAGACAGAGGATGGCACAGAGCTGTCCTGTGCTTCGGACGCAGGGGCACTTTTGCGCACCCCTGCCGCAATCAACGCAACTGCCACCACCACTGCCAGAACAATGGCCGCGATCAGCTGATAAACTTTCTTTTTCTGCATCTGGTACGAAATTCTCCCATTCAGAATTGCCCCCAGGCGTTTTTGCCGCACAGGAACTAATTTATAATATCATCTCTCGGGGAGAATTTCAATGGCTAAATCGTGAAAAATGTCGTTTATCTGCCCTTTTGCGACTGGATTTCGTCCAAAATCACACTCAGCCGGGCCGCGTCGTCAGTCCTTTTTCACGGCCACCAGCACACGGATCTTTCCGCCCGCCGCACTGCCGTGGGCATCGTACCAGCCGATGAGGTCGTAATCCTCGGTATTTACCTGGGCAAGGGTGGTGGCGTAATACTGACCCTTGTACCAGAGGTAGACCTGCATATCATCGGCGGTCTCGTAGCGGGTCGTGCCGCTCAGAACGGATGCGGCCCCCAGCTGATCCACCGTTACAGGAAGCAGCTGCGCCATGGTGCCCACACTGCCGGAAGCTGTTTTGCGCACCGAAACGCCGCCCGCCAGCACGGGATACTTCACGCTGGTCTGGTAGGTGGTCTGCTCCCCGTTCACATAGCAGATATAACTTGCCCCGCTGCCCAGGTAATTCAGCACCGAGCTGACCGCGCCGGTGGTGCTGTTGGCACCAATTTTCAGCAGGTAGCTGGCCAGATTGGCCGTGCTGCTGGTCACACTCTCCCACAGGGTACTGCCGATGCTGCCATCTACAAGGCCGTACAGCAGGGCGCTGGTGGATGGCATCACGCTCTCTACCGCACCGGTCACAAGGTCACTGGTGCTGGAGGATGTGGTATTCGATGTGGTCGAGCCGGTACTGTCCGTGGTGGTTGTGGTCGTGGTGGAGCTGCTGGTCACGTTGGCAACGAGATTTTGCACATCGTCCAGCACACCGTAGGTCCACAAGTCACCGGTGACATCGTTCAGGATCAGCCGGTCAATGGCACCAGTCTCATCCACGGTATAGTAACGGACATCGGAAGCCGAAAGCGTTACCCCCGATAGGCGGCTGGGGCTTACCGCCCCAGCCAGACCCTCCGACGTTGTATCCAGAATCTCCACATCCGATGCGAGGGCCATGCTGCCCAGCGCCGTGCCTTCCGCATTGATGGTGCCGCTGACCGGCTGGTCACTCAGCGTCTCCACATCCTCACCGTCGGCATTGACGGTGATCTTTACCAGCCATCCGGTGGGAAAGTTCAGGCTTTTATCCACATTCACGGTGCGGGTCACGCCGTCGGTGCAGGCCACCTGCACGCTTTGCAGGACATCCGCACCGTTTTCCTCGGTCAAACTGCGGGAGGCCGTCTGCACCACGCCGTAGAACACCTCATCGGCCTGCTCACCGGTCAGGACAGCCACAGCCTCATTGTTCATACCCAGTAAAAGGGTCACGACCTGGCCCACGCCGCCGCCATTGAGAGACGAGATAGCCGAAGCCGCCGCAGAGGTAGCCAGCGTGTAGCTGGTGCCTGCCACAGTCACCTCCGTGGGGGCGCTGGTACTGGGGGAAACCGCCGTGATACGGCCTGCCGCCTTGCGGGAATAGATCCAGACCGTCTTGGCGCTGGCGCTGTAATAGTAGACATCGTAGGCGCTCAAAGCGGCATCCGAAACAGCGGTATCATTGCGGTAGACTGCCGCCGGGGTGAAAGGCAGCTGGGTGCTGCCATCTGCCACAAAGGGGCCCTGCACACCGCTGAGCAGCACCGAGGACAGGTCGATCTGACCATTCGTCACAGTGAAGCCCAAGGTCGTGGCATAGACTGTGCCTTCGGCGTTGTTGGCTGTCAGGGTGTTATAGAAGAGCACGGCGGCATCTTCCAGATTCAGGCCCTGCCCCTGCACGGCGCTGAGATTCGCCCGCAGACCCAGAGCACTGGCCTTGTTGAGCTGTGCCGCCGGGAAGGAGCCGCTGAGGGTCGTGGTATCATAGCCCAGCAGCTTGAGGGCGGCGGTACAGGCTTCCTCCAGGGTCACGCCGTTGTCAGGCCGGAAAGAGCCGTCGGTGTAGCCGCTGAGCCAGCCCTGCTGGACGGCAATGCGGATATAGGGGGCATATTCGCTGCTGCTGTCCACATCGGTGAACAGACGGCCCGTGCTGCCCTGAGAAGCCGCGCTTTCATGGTAGGTCGAGAAGGCCACCAGCAACTTCGCCAGCTGGCCCCGGGTCAGGGGGGTGCTCAGGCTGGCGGTCTGCTCATTGGTCAGGCCCCCCAGTGTTACGGCGGTCTGCACCGCCGCATTGCTGGAAGCGGCACTTGCCGGCAGCATCAGCATCGAGCAGGCAATGCACACCGCCAGTAAAAGAGAAAGGATTCGCTTTTTCATGGAAAATCCTCCTTAATCATAACGTAATGCTTCGATTGGGTTCAGCCTTGCCGCGCGCTTGGCAGGCAGGTAGCCGAACAGCACACCGATGCCCACCGAGATGCCAAAGGCCACTATTACAGAAGTCACCGAGGGCACGATGGTAAACCCCGCATCGTTGAGTGCAACATTGAGGATCTGGAGAATCTGGTTACCCAGAGCGCTGAGCAGATAGCCCATTGCAATGCCGATGACGCCGCCCAGAGCCGAGGTGACAGCCGCTTCGGTAACGAACAGAGCCAGAATGCTCCGCTCCTTGGCCCCCAGCGCCTTGCGGATGCCGATCTCCCGGGTGCGCTCGGTGACAGACACCATCATAATGTTCATAATGCCGATGCCGCCCACCAGCAGCGAAATGGCTGCAATGGCGGTCAGGATCGCCACAACCATGTTGATCATGCTGGTCATGGTCTCCAGCATTTCACTCATGCTGGTGATGAAATAACCACTCTCCGAGTGAAGGATCGATTCGATTTCCTCCACCAGAATGTTCTTGCCCTCGGTGGCAAGGTCATCGCTGACCAGAACCACGCCATAGGAGCTGGCCATGGTCTGACTGACACGCTGGGCCGTGGTGTAAGGCACAAAGATCATATCATCTTCGGTGCCCTCCTGATCGGTCGTACTGCTGACACTGGCTTCCAGCACGCCCACAATCGTGAATTGTTCGCTGCCGATCTTGATGGTCTGGCCGATGGCGTTGCCGCCATAGCCCATGCGGGCAATGTAATCGCCCACCACGCAGACCTTTTTGTTGTCGGAGATATCCACATAGGTCAGACCCCGCCCTTGCGCCAGGGTTCGGCCCATCATATCGAGATAAGTTTCACTCACGCCCTTGACGCTGGTGGTCTCGTAGGTGGTGGTTCCCACCTTTACCGTGCTGTTCAGGGTGGTAGTTGGTGACATGCCTGTGAACACTTCGGGGTGACTGTCCACGATGTCGTACATCTGCTGCACCGAGACCGTGCGGGAGCCGCGGCCTGTGATCTGAACGCTGAGAACATTTGTTCCCATATCAGAAAAGCTGTTCTTGATGCTCTGGGTCATGCCGTTGCCCAGACCCACGATGACAATGACCGCCATGACACCGATGATGATGCCCAGCATGGTCAGGAAGGTGCGGAATTTATTGCTCCAGATGTTCTTGAAGGCTTCCCGGAAGGTCTCATAGATCATGCGCCCACCCCCTGTTCCGCCGGGGCAGTGCCGGGCTGAACCACAGCCTGCGGGGCCTTGGCATCACCGTCGTAGACCACACAGCCATCCTCCAGCCGAATGATGCGCTGGGCCTGCACGGCGATGGAATTGTCATGGGTGATGAGCACCACGGTATTGCCCTGCCGGTGAAGCTGCTGCAGCATCCCCAGCACCTCGCGGCCGGTGTGGCTGTCCAGCGCGCCGGTGGGCTCGTCAGCCAGAATGACCGCCGGGTTCCCGGCCAGTGCCCGGGCAATGGAGACACGCTGCTGCTGACCGCCGGAAAGCTGGCTGGGCTTGTTTTTCAGCTTATTGCCCAGCCCCACCTGTTCCAGGGCTGCTGTTGCCCGGCGGTGGCGTTCGGCACGGGGCACGCCCGCATAGACCAGCGGCACCTCCACGTTTTCCAATAGGTTCAGTTTGGGCAGAAGGTTATACTGCTGAAAGATAAACCCCAGCATTTCGTTTCGTACCTCGGCCTGCTCGTTGCCGGACATTTTGCCCACATCCCGGCCATTGAGCCGGTAATGGCCCGCCGTGGGCACATCCAGACAGCCAATGATATTCATGCAGGTGGATTTACCGGAGCCGGACTGGCCCACGATGGCGACAAACTCACCTTTCTCTATTTTCATGGTGATATGGTCGGCGGCTTTCACGGTGGTATCGCCCATCTGGTAATATTTGCACACTTCGTCAAACTCGATCAACGCACTCATTGCGGGCCACCTCCCGGTGCACCGCCGCCATTCGGGCCGCCGTTACCGCCGCCGCCCTGTCCGGGGGCACCGTCCATATTCATATCACCCATCGGGATATCTTCATCAGAAGAAGCCGTACTGCTGGCGGAATAGGCCACGGTGTCACCCTCCTGCAGGCCATCGATGATCGCAATATAATCATCATCACTGGTTCCGGTGGTCACCTTGACGTAAACATAGCCCTCAGGGGCGGTCATGGAGACATCGGCATTGGACGCGCTGGGAGAATCCTTGGTCACCAGCACATAATTGCCCCGGACAATGGCCGCATTGGGCACGGAGAGCACGTTCTCGGCGCTGGCATTCATGCCGGGCAGCAGGTCGCCGGTATCATCAATGCGGATGGTAACGGGATAGGTGGTGGTGCCGCCTGCCGTAGTGCCCGCCTTGGACACGCTGGTGACCACACCGGTAAAGGTACGATCCGAGATGGCATCGGCAGTGATGGAAACGCTCTGGCCCTCCTTGATGGAGAGAATTTCCAGCTCATCCACATCGACCGTCATCTGCAGGTAGCTCAGGTCATAGATGGTGCAGAGAGTGGTGCTGTCGGAGGTATTGCTGATGGTATCCCCCGCCTTGACATCCTTGGAAATGACCGTACCGCTGATGGGCGAAGTCACCGTATAGTTGTCCATCTGCTTCTCGGTGTCCTCCATGGACATCTGGGCACTGCGCAGGCTGTCGGAAGCCGACTGCACCTGCTTGGTCAGCTCCTTGCCGGAAAGCTGAATGATGGCGGTATCCGTGCTAACGGAAGCCCCCTCCTTGACGCAGAGAGCGGTCACGGTGCCGCTGGAGGTGGTGGTGATGGTCTGCTCGTTCTGGCAGCTGAATTTCGCAGACACCAGCGCACTGACCCCGTTGACGCTGGCCGTCGCAGCCTGAGCCGTGGTCAGACTGCCGCTGTTTTTCACGGCGATGGTCACGGTGCGCACCAGCAGATTGCCGCTGCTCAGGTTATCGGTGCCGGAGACAGACTTCACCGTGCCGGAAACGGCTTCAAAGGTGCCGTCCAGCGTGACCTGGGCGGCCTGGCCCACGGTAAAGTTCGCTGCATCCGCCGCCGGGAAATCCAGGGTCAGCAGCAGCGTGGAGGCATCCCGCACCGTGGCGACCTCCTGCCCGGCGGTGACCACATCGCCCACCGACACCTTGAAGGCTGCCAGCGTGCCGCTGATGCTGCTACGGATATACTGGGAATCCACGGCATCATCATAATCACGCTGGGCCTGGTCGAGGGACAGCTGGGCTTTTTCCACGCTGTTGGTGGCATCGGAGCTGTCGATAGTGTAGAGCACGGTGCCCTGTTCAATGGTATCGCCCACCTCAAAATCGGCGGTGAGGATGGTGCCGGACACCAGCGACTTGACCGTGTAGGTATTGGCGGCGGAGATGGTGCCTGAACCGCTGAACACATTGGTGATATCCCGGCGCTCCACATCGCTTTCCAGATAGGCGGTATCCGTGCTGGCGGGTTTGGCGCTATGCCGGGGCAGCAGCACTGCCCCGACCACGCCCACCACGCAGACGGCGGCAAGGATCCGCTTCCAATTGCGCTTTACAAAAGGCTTCCAGTCCTTTTTCCCTGACTGCTCCGGGGTGGTCAGGGCCAGATTGAATTCCTGGTCACTGGTTTCCTGTGTCATTTGTTTCTTTCTTCGCAGCATTGATTGCCCCTCCCTGATGTTCTGGCAGAGCGCGCGCCGCGCCTGCCTTTCACCCAAAAGTATAATGGGGCTTTCTTAATATTTGCCGGAGAAATTTCTTAAGAGTTGCTTAAGAATGGTGTAGATTGGGTGAAACTGGAAAAGCCCCGGCGAACCGGGGCTTTTCGGCCTAATTTGCGATCGGGAACCAAAGCGTGATGCTGTACCACTCGCTTTCCTGCTCCACTTTGACAGCGGCATTCATCTTTTTCATCATGGTCTCCATGCTGATGAGCCCCACCTTGGTGCTTTCCACCGCCGGGGGCGCAGGCAGGACATGATTGCGGAACACAAGACCCGCGCGGCCCTCCTGCCGCACAAAACGGATTTCCACAGGCTGTGCCGGGTCGGCGTACTTGAACAGGTTGGAACCGATGTTATCCAGCACCCGCCGGATATACTGGGCCCGCACAGTCAAAAGCACATCCTCGCTGCCCAGCTCAAGGGCGCAGGTGAAGCCCCGCTGCTGCAGGGTATCCACCAGCTCAGCCAGCGGTTCCTCGAAGATCTGGGAAAAGCGGGCCGGGGCATCCAGCTGCACCACGGTATCCCGGGTGACAAGGGCATACTCGAACAGGTTATCGGACAGTTGCTTGATCTGCCGGGCTTTCTCGTCAATTTTGGTCAGATACTCGTTCTGCTGGTCAGCGGTCTCGTATTTGTGGTGGCGCAGAATCTCCGTGTAGAGCAGCAGGGTGGTCAGCGGGGTGCGCAGGTCGTGGGACATCTCGGTGACGAGGCTCTTGACCTTGGCGGCAGCCTGAGCTTCCTCGGTCTGCTGCTGACTCAGGGTCAGACGCAGGCAGTCCAGGCTGGAAGCCAGCGTGGTCAACTCGTCATCCCCCTGGATCGTGATGGGGTGGTCGAGGTCGCCGCCCTCCATGGCCTGAATCTCCTCGCTGAGCTGCAGAATATACCGCACGAACTTCCGGCTGCCCAGCAGAAAGAAGCATGGGAAGGACAAAAAGCTGAAAAGAAGCAGGATCTCACAGCCCCTGCCATAATAGGCATCCACACCGTTGTAATAAAAGACAGCCTTGGCTTCGGTATCGGCAAGGGTCAGGTTGTAAAGCGGCAGCCAGCTATCGTCCTCCGGCACATCCAGCATAAGCCGCATATCGCTGATATCATCCCGACTCTGGTAGATCGCTGGACGGTAGGAGGAATAGATCAGACGGGAGTCATCGTAGACCATAAATATGGCACTGCCGTGCCGCGCGGACCAATCATCCAGCTTCTTGGTATCCCAGCTGGAAACATGTCTCTCGTCGAGATACGCCTGCAGATCCTCTACCTGCCGCTCCGTGGCTTTCTGCTGGGTCTCCGGCTGGTTGAAGTAAAAGCGCAGGGCCTTGTTCAGCACGACCTGCGCAATCATCAGAAGCACCACACTTGCCAGTGCCGAGAGGACGATGATCTCCATGAACTGCCGGGAAAGGCCATGCTTGTGCTTTTTCATCACAGCTTCTCCTCCCCGGACACAAAGCGATAGCCCTTGCCCCACACCGTCTGCAGGCGGGTCGGGGTCTGGGGGTCAGTTTCAATTTTCATCCGCAGATTGCGGATATGTACCATCACGGTACCATTAGAGGTGTAAAAGTAGGGCTCCTGCCATACATTCTCGTAGATTACCTGCACCGGGAAGATGCGCTGGGGATTTTGCATCAGCAGGCGCAAAATTTTATATTCCGTCTCGGTCAGGTCGATCTCCCGCTCGTCCACCCAGACCCGGTTGCAGTCCAACGCCAGCCTGACCCCGTGGGAGCAGAGGGTCTGGTTTTCGGGTCTCACCGCAGCCTGTCCCTTGCCCTGATAGACACAGTACCGCCGCAGAAGCGCCTTGACCCGAGCGCTGAGCTCGGCAAAGGAGAAGGGCTTTGGCAGGTAGTCATCCCCGCCCGCCGTCAGGCCCAGCAGCTTATCGGATTCCTGCGATTTTGCCGTGAGAAACAAAATCGGCACTGTGGAGATCTTGCGCAGCTCCTCGCAGACGCGCAGGCCGCTCATGCCCGGCATCATAATATCCAGAATGACCAGATCGACCCCCGGGTGGAATACCTCCAGCGCCCGGGCACCGTTTTCGGCTTCGAGGATGTGGTAGCCCTCGCCCGAAAGCAAAATGCGCACACCATCCCGGATATCCGGGTCATCCTCCACAATCAGGATCGTCTGTTCCACCATGTCTTCTTCTCCCCTTTTCTCGTTGTCAGCTCTCAGTATATCAGCTATTCCATCGGTTTTCCATGAAATTTTTCTAAGGAATTCTTAAAAAAAACCCTCTCCGTCATTGCTTCGCAATGCCACCTCTCCCGAGGGGAGAGGCTATGCAGGCTCTATCCGAGGTGCTGCATTGGCTCCCCCTTCGGGGGAGCTGGCACGCGTTAGCGTGACTGAGAGGGTTATTTTTAGTTTTTATTCTGCGGTTTCAGCCGGAACTTTTTTGGCTTTCTTCTTTTTCCGAAGAATTACCACGCCACCAGCCACGACCACAGCGGCCGCGCCCGCGACGATCCAAAGCAGCACGGTGCCAGATCTGACCAACGCGATCCTGGCATCGGTTCCGGTGACGGAGAAGGTCAGGTAGCTGCCCATGGTATCGGTGTCCAGCTTCTTCCAGCTGCCGTCCTGCATTGCATAGACATCGTAGCTTTTATCGTCCGGCGGCAGCAGGCGGATGGTATGGCTCTCCGCGCCATCGGCAGGGATCGTAAGCTCCCACTGCTCCACAGTACCAGCAGGGCCGTCAGTGGTCTCCTGCTGCACTGCCAGCAGGACATCGGTGTCGGTGAAGTCGCCCTTGGCAAAGAACACCGGGCGGCCGCCATCCCGCATGGCTGCACTGCGCAGAGCCTGTACATAGGGTGTGTAGACGACAGAGACGGTGGTATCCAGATGCAGGCTTTCCAGCTGGGTCTTATCCCACTGGGTGTAGCAGTCCTCACGGGTGGGCAGCTCGGGGAAGTCGGCCTCGGTCAGGGAAGCACCGTAGTCCACATATTTTCTGCCAAGGACATGATTCTCGTCCTTGAAGGTCACGGTCAGCTTTTTGAAGTTGTCCGGGGTGTCCTCCTGAGAGATGAGGGTGGCGAAATCGGTGGGCTCGGCCTGTCCGGCAC
>CALDLZ010000348.1 GCA_937915335.1 uncultured Faecalibacterium sp. | reverse complement strand
TCTGACCGTTGGCGGCGAGACCAAGTTTGCCTGCGTGGACGGCCCCGACTTTGACGGCGACCTCGTCGATTTCGACGAAGCCATGGCCCGCGGCACCATGTACCGCCCCTTTGAGGCAAAGGCCCGCGAGAAGGCCTGCAATCTGTTCAAGACTGAGGAGGCAAAGTAAGATGGCTTTCAATATGGATCCCAAAAAGTGCCCCATGCCCACCCAGGACCCCAACGTCCGCAACAAGAACTTTGAAGAGGTCGCGCTGGGCTATACCGAAGAGATGGCCGTGAACGAGGCCAAGCGCTGCATCCACTGCAAGAACAAGCCCTGCCAGACCGGCTGCCCCGTGGGCATCGATATCCCCGAGTTCATCGGTCATGTGGCCGAGGGCGACTTCGAGGCCGCCTATCAGGTCATCGCCCGCTCTTCCTCCCTGCCCGCTGTCTGCGGCCGTGTCTGCCCGCAGGAGAGCCAGTGCGAGGGCAAGTGCACCCGCGGCATCAAGAACGAGCCCGTTGGCATTGGCCGTTTGGAGCGCTTTGTGGCCGACTGGCACCGTGAGAACGTCCACACCGCTCCCATCGTGCCCGAGTGGAACGGCCATAAGGTCGCCATCATCGGCGCAGGCCCTGCCGGTCTGACCGCCGCGGGCGACCTGGCCAAGCTGGGCTATAAGGTCACCGTCTACGAAGCTCTGCATGTGGCCGGCGGCGTGCTGATGTACGGTATCCCCGAGTTCCGTCTGCCCAAGGCCATCGTCCAGCAGGAGATCGACGGTCTGAAGAAGATGGGCGTGGACTTTGAGTGCAACATGGTCATCGGCAAGGTGCTGACCATCGACGAACTGATGGGCGAGTACGGCTACGAGGCCGTGTTCGTGGGCTCCGGTGCGGGTCTGCCCCGCTTCATGGGCATCCCCGGCGAGAGCCTGAAGGGCGTGTACTCCGCCAACGAGTTCCTGACCCGTTCCAACCTGATGAAGGCTTACCTGCCCACCAGCAAGACCCCCATCCGCACCGGCAAGAAGGTCGCCGTCGTGGGCGGCGGCAACGTTGCCATGGATGCCGCCCGCAGCGCCCTGCGTCTGGGTGCCGAGACCGTGTATATCGTCTACCGCCGCGGCATGGCCGAACTGCCTGCCCGTAAGGAGGAGGTCGAGCACGCCGAGGAAGAGGGCATCATCTTCAAGACCCTGTGCAACCCTGTGGCGATCCACCCGGACGACGATGGCTTCGTCAAGTCCATCACCTGCATTGAGATGGAGCTGGGCGAGCCCGATGCCTCCGGCCGCCGCCGCCCCATCGAGAAGAAGGGCAGCGAGTTTGAGCTGGACGTAGACACCGTGATTATGAGCTTGGGCACCAGCCCCAACCCCTTGATTCGCTCCACCACCCCGGGTCTGGAGACCAACAAGCACGGCTGCATCGTCACCGAGGGCGACGACGGCAAGACCAGCCGTGAGGGTGTGTACGCCGGCGGCGACGCTGTCACCGGTGCCGCCACCGTCATCAAGGCCATGGGTGCCGGCAAGGCAGCCGCCAAGGCCATTGACGAATACATTCAGAAGAAGTAAACTATAATATTCATGGGCCGCTGCGGCCCTCTCCGTCATTGCTAACGCAATGCCACCTCTCCCAAGGGGAGAGGCAATTGCAGCTTTCAGGCAAACTTCTGCAAAACAGCAGTCGTATTCCTGTCAGATGCGTTGGCTCCCCCTTTGGGGGAGCTGGCGAGCGAAGCGAGTCTGAGAGGGTTGCGGCGGCTTTTTTGTTGCATCCAAGCTGTTGTGCAGTGTGCCCAATTTCAGGAGTTCTTTTTTGTTGAACGTTTCTGGCTGATTCTGATTGATTTTGAAAGGTAATTTGCTATAATAAGGGTACAAGGCAAGTAAAAACGCCAAAGTCAATCAAAACCAATCAAGAAGGCAAAACAAGGGGGAATGTTTCCGATGCTGGCAGAAGAGCGGTTCAGCATGATCCTGGACCTGCTGGCGCGGCGGCGCTCAGCCACGGTACAGGAGTTGTGCGAGACCCTGAACGCAAGCGAATCCACCATCCGGCGCGACCTGAACGAGCTGGACAAACAGGGAAAATTGAATAAGGTGCATGGCGGGGCCACCCTGCCGGACAGTCCTTTCCGCACTGACGAGCCCACCATGGCCGCCAAGGAAGAGCTGGCCGTGACCCAGAAGCAGAGCATCGCTCAGGCGGCGGCAGAACTGATTTTACCGGACGATTTCGTCTATCTAGACGCGGGCTCCACCACGCTGGCGCTGGCACGAGCCCTGAGCGGCCCAGCCCTGAACGCCAGCTATGTGACCAACGGTGTGGCCCACGCCCGCCTGCTGGCCCAGAAGGGCTGCCGGGTGTTCCTGCCCGGCGGGCTGCTGCGGCCCCAGACCGAGGCCATCATCGGGGCGGCGGCGCTCAGTACCTTACAACAGTACAACTTCACCAAAGCGTTCATGGGTGCCAACGGTGTGGCGCTGGAATCCGGCTTCACTACCCCCGACCCAGAAGAAGCTGCCGTCAAGGCGGCGGCAGTCCACCGAGCCCGGGAGGCCTGGTTCCTCGTGGATGACACCAAGTTCGCACAGGTCTACCCCGCCGTCATCTGCGACCTGCACGGCGGGGCCATCCTGACCAACCGCTGTCCCAACCCCAAATACCGACAATTCACTCTGATAAAGGAGACCGAACTATGATCTACACTGTAACGTTCAATCCAGCCATTGATTATGTTGTCCGTCTCGCAACGCCCCTTGAGGTAGGTGAGGTGAACCGTGCCGCCGGGGAGGACTGCGTGCTGGGGGGCAAAGGCATCAACGTGTCCGGCGTGCTCAAGGAACTGGGCTGTGAGAGCGTGGCCCTGGGCTTTGTGGCCGGCGAGACCGGTGCCTGGCTGGAACGCGGCCTGACCGCGCAGGGGCTGAAAACCGACTTTATCCATCTGGCCGAAGGTATGACCCGCATCAACGTCAAGATCAAGGCAGGCACCGAGACCGAGCTGAACGGTGCGGGCCCCGACATTCCCGAAAGCGCTATGCTGCAGCTGGAAGCCCAGCTGGACACCCTGAAACCCGACGATGTGCTCATTCTGGCGGGCAGCATCCCCAAGAGCCTTTCCCAGGATACCTACGAGCGCCTGCTGGCTCGGTTAGAGGGCTGCGGCGTGCGGACCGTGGTGGATGCCACCCAGAACCTGCTGGTCAATGTCCTCCCCTACCATCCCTTCCTTATCAAGCCCAACAATCACGAGCTGGGCGAGATCATAGGCCGGGAGCTCAAGACGGACGAGGAGATCACTGCCGCCGCCCGTGCTTTGCAGGAAAAGGGTGCCCGGAACGTGCTGGTGAGTATGGCCGGGGACGGTGCCCTGCTGGTGGATGAGACCGGCGAGATCCACCGCATTGGCTGCCCCAAGGGCAAGGTCGTGAACAGCGTGGGTGCCGGCGACAGCATGGTGGCCGGCTTCGTGGCCGGTTATCTGCAAAGCGGCAGCTATGCCACCGCCCTGAAGCTTGGCACCGCCTGCGGCAGTGCCACCGCCTTCAGTCTGGGGCTTGCCAGGAAAGAAAATATTGAACAGCTGTACGCTGTGCTGTAAAGAGATAGAAAGGAGCACCCTTATGCGCATTACGGAACTATTCACCGCAAAGTCCATTGAGCTGGATTCCACCGCGTCCAACCGGGACGAGATCCTTTCCCGGCTGGTGGAGCTGCAGGCCACCCACGGCAACATTACAGATACTGAAGCCTACAAAAAGGCCCTGTACGCCCGTGAGGACGAAGCTTCCACCTATGTGGACAATGGCATCACCGTCCCCCATGCCAAGACAAATGTGGTCACCCGGCCCAGCCTGGCGGCCCTGCGCCTGAGCACCCCGGTGCAGTACAACGCCGAGGATGGCGGCAAGACCGACCTGCTCTTTGCCATTGCGGCCCCCGAAAACGGCAGCCTGCATGTGGATATGCTGGCCCGGATGATGCAGATACTGATGACCGAGGACTTCGTGGCCAAGTTGAAGGCCGCCAAGACCCCCGCCGAGTTCCTCGATCTTATCGACGCGCAGGAGGAAGCCCAGTTCGGCGAGGAGAGTTTCACCCAGCAGGAGATCCCTCAGAGCGGCTATCGTGTTCTGGCCGTGACGGCCTGCCCCAACGGCATCGCCCATACCTACATGGCCGCCGAAGCGCTGGCAAAGGCCGGTGACAAGCTGGGCCTGCCCACCAAGGTAGAGACCAATGGCTCCGATGGTGCCAAGAATATCCTGACTCGCGCCGAGATCGAGGCCTGCGACGGCATCATCGTGGCGGCGGACAAAAACGTGGAGACAGCCCGCTTTGACGGCAAGCCCGTGCTCTTTGCCCGGGTGGATGACGGCATCCACAAGCCCGAGGAACTGCTGAAAAAAGTCGCCCACGGCGAGGTTCCCGTCTACCATGCCAAGGGCGGTGCCGCCGCTGCCGAGGAGGAGACCTCCGGCGACAGTTTTGGCCGCAAGCTGTACAAGGATCTGATGAACGGCGTGTCCCACATGCTGCCCTTCGTGGTGGGCGGCGGCATTATGATCGCGCTGGCCTTCCTGCTGGACGATTATACCATCGACCCCTCCAATTTCGGCATGAACACTCCCCTTGCCGCCTTCTTCAAGACGGTGGGTAACGCGGCCTTTGGCTACATGCTGCCCATTCTGGCCGGCTTCATCGCCATGTCCATCGCTGACCGTCCGGGCCTGGCCGTGGGCTTTGCGGGCGGCGTTCTGGCCATGAACGGCACCAGCTTCGCAGGCCTTGCCAACGGTGAGACCACCGGCATCTCCGGCGGCTTCCTGGCCGCTCTGCTGGCCGGTTTCGTGGCCGGTTATGTGGTCGAGTTCCTGAAAAAGATCACCGAAAAGCTCCCTGCCAGCCTGAACGGCATCCGTCCCATGCTGATCTACCCGCTGGGCGGCATCCTAATCATCGGTGCGGTAATGTGCGGCATCAACCCGGTCATGGGTATGATCAACACCGCCATGACCAACTGGCTCAACGCCATGGGCGGCACCTCCAAGGTCCTGCTGGGTGCCATCGTCGCCGGTATGATGAGCATTGATATGGGCGGCCCCTTCAACAAGGCGGCTTACGTCTTTGGCACTGCCGCTCTGGCCTCCGGCAACTACGAGGTCATGGCCGCTGTCATGGTGGGCGGCATGGTTCCTCCCATCGCAATTGCTCTTTCCACCACCTTCTGCCCCAAGAAGTGGACCCCCGACGAGCGCCGCAACGGCATTGTGAACTACGTCATGGGCCTGTGCTTCGTCACTGAGGGTGCTATCCCCTACGCCGCCGCCGACCCGCTGCGCGTCCTGCCCAGCTGTGTTGCCGGTGCCGCACTGGCCGGTGCCCTCTCCATGACATTCGGCTGCGCCCTGCGCGCCCCCCACGGCGGCATCTTCGTCTTCCCTGTTGTGGATCACGCTCTGCTCTACTGTGTGGCTCTGGCCGCCGGCAGCGTGTTAGGTGCTGTGATCCTGAGCCTGCTCAAGAAGAACCGCACCGACGCATCATAAGCCATTCTCCTTCTCCGTTCAGATAGAAAAGACCCGTCTGCCCTCGCTGACCAAACGGTTCAGCAAGCGGCAGACGGGCCTTTCATGTTATGTTGTTTTTTAGGCGGTCAAGCCTGTGCGGCTTCCTCCGGCTCCTTGCAGACATCCACCCAGCCCTTGGCCCCGGCGGAGGCTTCCAGCTCTGCCAGCGTCAGCTTGACGGCGGTATGGCCGTTGCCTGCGGCGGGATAGACCGTCTCAAACTTGCGCAGACTCTCGTCCAGATAGACCACGACCCCGTCGTTCACGCCAAAGGGGCAGACACCGCCGGGCGCGTGGCCGACGTAATGCTCCACCTCGTCGTAGGGGATCATCTTTGCCTTGATGTGGAACAGGCTCTTGTACTTGTGGTTGTCCAGCTTGGCGGTACCCTCGGTCACAATGAGCACCGGCTGGTCGCCCTGCAGAACGGACAGCGTTTTTGCGATCATGGCGGGCTCCACACCCAGTGCCTGCGCCGCCTCGGCCACGGTGGCAGAGGATTCATTCAGCACGATGATGTGATCTCCCAGCCCCTTGGCGGTCAGATCGGCTTTTGCTTTCTCAAATGACATTTTTTATACTTCCCTTCACCTCAAATGTGAACGGAATCATTGTACCACTTTTTCTGCCCGCCTACAAGCTCATCCTTTGATGATCCGGATCAGGTTCTTATCCAGCTGGATGGTGCGGTTCCACGGGTTCAGGATCACGCCCTGGATCTCGGACACCTGCAAAACCGCGTCAAACAGCTTTTCAATGTCCACCAGAAAAGTGGACTGCACCGCTTCCGCACCCCTGGTCTCCTCATCAAAACTGGTAAAAGCGTACCACCAGCTTGCACCGTCAGCGGTCTGGACGACCCGCAGCCGCATCTGGTTGTTGGCCAGATGCGGCTCCACAGCCACCACTACCTGGCCGCTCTCCCGCATCCGCCGCCGGATGACGGTCAGGGTATGGGCCAGCTGCTCCTGTGTGGCTTCCTGCTGCAGCTGGCAGATCGCCTGTTCAATTTTCTCGTTGCCCTTCAGGCCCTCGTCTTTCTTCTGTGCCATGGTCATCTGTTCTTTCTTTTCGTGTTTTTATGCGTTCAGTCGTTTTTCTTCTTCCAGCTCTGTTTTCAAATCGTCCTGAATGGCAAGGAAGCAGTCCAACAGCAAGGGGTTGAACTGGCCGCACTCGCCGTTCAGGATCATCTTCACAGCGGTTTCGTGGGAGTAGGCTTTTTTATAGCACCGCTCACTGGTCAGGGCATCGTACACATCGGCCAGCGAAACGATCTGGGCCTCGATGGGGATCTCGTCCCCTTTCAGCCCGTCGGGGTAGCCCCTGCCGTCCCACCGCTCGTGATGCCAGCGGGCAATGCTGTACGCGGTTTGCAGTAGCGGTTCCTGGTTGAAGTTCTGCAGCTTCCGCAGCATATCCGAGCCGCAGATGGCATGGGTCTTGATGATCTCGAATTCCTCTTTGGTCAGGCGGCCCGGTTTGTTGAGGATCTTTTCATCAATGGCGATCTTGCCGATATCATGCAGAGCCGAGGCCAGCGGGATATTATCCTGCAATTCGGAGGTGATGTGGTAACGGTTTGGCCGTTCCAGCAGCTTTTCGAGGATACGCTCACTCAGCCGTTGGATATGCTGGACATGCAGGCCGCTCTCGCCATTGCGGAACTCGACGATCTGGCTCAGCACGCCCACCAGCATGGAGGTGTTCTTTTCCCGTTCCCGGATCTGCTCGGACAGCAGGCTGACCAGCCGCCGCTGTTTGGCGTAAAGCTTGATGGTATTGAACACCCGGCGGTAGACCACACGGGAATCGAAGGGACGGGAGACGTAATCCGAAACACCCATCTCGTAGGCGCGGCGGACGGAATCCTCGCTGTCCTCGCTGGAGATCATAATCACCGGCAGATCTTCGATGGTGTGGTTGCGGTTCATAAAGTCCAGCACCTCAAAGCCGTCCATGCCGGGCATCACAAGGTCCAGCAGCACCAGCGCGATATCCCCGCTGTGCTGATGCAGCTTTTCCAGACACTCCTCGCCGTTGGCGGCTTCCACAATGCGGTAGTCGCTCTTCAAAATTTCAGAGAGGATGGTGCGGTTCATCTCGGAATCGTCTACGATTAAGATCTGCTGCTTTTCCTGCCGGGCCGCGTCAGTCTCGGCGGACGTGCCGCCGACACCGGCCACCACGACGGTATTCTTCCGCATCTTGGCCTGATACATCAGCTTATCGGACTGCCGGACGATCATTTCCATGGCATCCCCGGCGTTCTGCACCATGCCGCCCACACTGACAGAAAGCCGCATGTGGGAATAGCCGGGCACTATGGCCTCATACACCTTTTCCCGGATCTGCTCCAGCTTGACCTTCAGATAATCCTCCGGGATACCGGGCAGGATCAGCAGGAACTCATCCCCGCCAAAGCGGATGAGGGCATCCGTCTGCCGGATGCAGTCCCTCACCACGTTGGCGGCGGTTTTCAGGGCAAGGTCTCCCGCATGGTGGCCGTAGGTGTCGTTGTACACTTTGAAGTCGTCCAGGTCCATCAGGGCCACGCCCACGGGGCCCTTCATGCCGCTCACGATCTCCTCATAATAGCGGCGGTTGTACACATCGGTCAGGGCATCGTGGTAAAGCTTGGTATTATAACCGGAGATCGCGCTGAACAGCGCGTCCGAGTCATCGGGATCGATGATGGTCTCACTGTGCATCCGCTGCAGCACTTCCAGCACATAGGGAGCCCCGTCCACTTCCATATAGCGGGCCGATACCTGCACGATGTCGGGCTCAAAATATTCCAGCTTGGAACGCAGATCCTTGTTCTCGAAAGCACTCTTCACGGCGCAGTGGCGGCACCGGCGGCTCTTGTGGCGGCAGGCATAGCAAAGCTCCTCTGCATAGGGGTCTGAGCGCTCCCCCTCCCGGATCCGGCCAATGGCAGCCTCATCCAGAAGTCGCACATCCGCATACAGCTCCTTCAGGCCCTCCATCATGGTCTTGACTTCCTGCATTGTTTTCATGGTTCCGCCGTTCCTTCTGCTTTCTCTTTACACCATCCGCACCGGCAGCCCGATGACAGACTCTCTTATAATTTTATTTTATTATATCTGGAATTTGCGGAAAATGGAAGCAAAAACCAAAAATTCTTTCTTTTTTCTATCCACTTCAGGTGTTTTTTCAAAAATCAGTAGCCCCGGCATGAAAAAAGTGCTACAATATTCTTATCTTATGATCTCAAGGAAAGGTAAAGTGGAGGGCCCATGACGCTGGAAGAATGCTACGCCCGGATGGGTGCAAATTATGAGGACGTGCTCAGACGGTTTTACAAGCCCGAGATGATTGCCCGCTTTGTCAAGCTGTTCCCTGCGGACAACAGCTTCCAGCTTTTGAAGGATGCCATGGCCGCCGGGGACGTGAAAGAAGCGTTCCGCGCCGCCCACACCCTGAAGGGCGTCTGTCTGAATCTGGGCTTTGATAACCTGAGCCCCTCGGCCATTGCGCTGACCGAAATTCTGCGTAAGGGCACCTTTGAGGGTGTCGCCGAGCAGTACGCCATTGTGGAAAAAGAATACGCAAAGACCCTGGATGCCATCCGCGCCCTGGATTGATGCACGTATGCAGTCTCCGGGAGGCTCACGGAGACTTTATTACAGGAAACTTTTATCGAAAATTGGGGAGAAAATTCAATGAAACGAATGATCCGTTCCGCTGTCAGCCTGCTTCTGTGCGCCGCTTTGGCGCTGGGCGGCACCGCCTGTAACAGCAAAAAGCTGCCCACCACCATCACGGTCTGGACCTATTACAACGGCGAACAGCTGGAGAGCTTCAACCAGCTGGTGTCTCAGTTCAACGATACCGTGGGCAAGCAGAAAAACATTGTGGTGGAAAGTTACAGTCAGGGCAGTGTGAACGACCTGGAGACCAGCGTGCTGGCCGCCGCCGAAGGCAAGGTGGGTGCGGAGAAGCTGCCCAATGTCGTTTCTTCCTACGCTGACACTGCCTACACGCTGGACCAGATGGGGCTGGCCGTTGACCTTGCCCCTTATCTGACCGACAAGGAGAAATCCGCCTACATCACCGGCTTCCTCGACGAGGGCGACCTGCTGAACAACGGCGAGCTCAAACTCTTCCCCATTGCAAAATCTACCGAGTTGCTCTACCTGAACGCCACCGACTTTGCCCCCTTTGCCGAGGCCACCGGCGTGACCTACGCTGACCTTTCCACCATGGAGGGCCTGACCGAGGTCGCCCATAAATATTACGATTGGACCGATGCCCAGACCCCCGAGCCTAACGACGGCAAGGCTCTGTTTGGCCGGGACGCACTGGCGAATTATCTGCTCTGCGGCGCGCAGGAGCTGGGCTGCACCATCTTTGATGCTGAAAACGGCGTGATGACCCTGAACTTCGACAAACAGGTCATCCGCAAGTTGTGGGACAACTACTACGTTCCATACATCAAGGGGTGGTTTGGTGCCAGCGGCAAGTTCCGCAGTGATGATGTCAAGACCGGCAACCTGCTGGCCTATGTCGGTTCCTCGTCCAGTTCTTCCTTCTTCCCCACCCAAGTGCTGACCAGTGACACCGAGAGCCATGATATCGAGATGGTCTCTCTGCCCTGCCCCAGCTTTGCGGGTTGTGAACCCGTAGCCGCCCAGCAGGGTGCCGGCATGGTAGTCACCCCGGGCACCGAGGATGAAGTAAATGCCAGCGTGACTTTCCTGAAATGGTTCACTCAGCCGGAAAACAACATTCAGTTCTCGGTGCAGTCCGGCTATATGCCCGTGACCTACGCCGCTAATGATGTCACCGCCATGGAGAACAGCGGCCTGGAACTTTCCGACAGTATCCGTGACGTGTTGACCCTGTCCATTGATGCCGTCAATAACGACACCCTCTACACCACCCACGCTTTCCCGGATGCCATGAGCGCCCGCAACACCCTGCAGTATGCCTTGCAGGATCTCGTTACCGCTGACCGTGCCACGGTCGTGGAACGCGTTGCCGCCGGGCAGACCCCCGAGGAAGCCGAGGCCGAGTTCCTGACGGATGCCTATTTTGATGCCTGGTATGAGAATACCCTCGCCGCTCTCAGCGCCTACGCTGGCTGAGATATCCCGCTTGATTTCACCCCGAAAGGAGAGACCCGCCGATGCAAGCCAAACAGAACCACAACCAGGATCATAAACGCGCGGGCCGCTCCATCTTCGGCACCATCTTTGTTGCCCTGCTGGCAGTGCTGGCCGCCGAGGTCCTGCTGCTCACGTTTTCCATCTATGCTACCCGGGTGGGCCCTCAGCTGAACGAGAACGCCGAGGACATCCTTGAGATGCAGGTGGACAATCGCAGCCGCTACCTGCAGGGCATGTTCAACGACGCGCAGGAGCTCACCGGCCTGTCCGATACCCTCAACGAGTTGACCCGGCAGCTGCTGGACGAGGGTAAAATCAGCCTGGACACACTAGACAGCGGCAGCGATGCCGCCATGCCCCTGCTGGAAGCCGCCACCCCGGAGCTCATCAACATCTTGCGTTCCAAATCGGTCAACGGCGTGTTCCTTATCCTGAACACCCACGATCTCGACCAGCGGGAAGAGGACAGCCGGATGCCCGCCGTCTATCTGCGTGACCTTGACCCGGACGCCGCCCCCTCCCAGCGCAATGCTGACCTGATGTTCGTGCGGGCCCCTGCCAAGCTGGTGCAGACCTTCTCGATTGCCACCGACAACAGCTGGGAGCCCAGTATCCGCTACCGGGCACTGGGCAACAAGGGTTTCCTCTACCCCACCTTTGAAGCGGCTTACAAGGACAACGCCAGCCTGGACGCTGCCGCCTACGGTCACTGGACACCCAGCTCCTATGTGATGACCGGTGACACCCACGAGGCCATCGCATACAGTCAGCCCCTGATCCTGCCCGACGGCACCGTTTATGGTGTGATCGGCGTGGAGCTGCTGGCCGACTATCTGAGCGAAAACATGCCCTGCTCCGAGCTGCAGAACAACGGCACCGGCACCTATTTCTTCGCCGTGACGGATACCGAGGATGCCGGGGTCAGCCTGCTGAACGCTCAGCCCGTGTTCCAATCTACCTGCACTGCCCTGCTGGGTGACACCGAGACCAGCCTTTCCCTGCGCTACAACAGCCCCCAGACCCGCCGCTATTACCTGAGCAACGTCTCCTACACTGCCGCGGTCGCTTCTATTGATCTGTACAGCCGGAACGCTCCCTTCTCCTCGGAGCATTGGATTTTGGTAGGTTCCGTACCCACCGCCCAGCTCTACGATTTCTCCGAGCGGGTGCAACAGCTGCTCTTCCTCACCATTCTGATGACTCTGATCGTCGGTTTCATCTGCAGCTGGGTGGTCAGTGGCAAGCTGGCAAAGCCTGTGGCCAAGCTCTCGGCAAAGGTTGCCGATGCAAAAGAGAACGATGCCAGCATCCCCCACCTCTCTGCTACCGGCATTTCGGAGTTGGATCAGTTTGCCACCGCCTTCACCCAATTGAGCAAGGACGTGCTGGATTCCTCCACACGCTTCCTTCGCATTATGGAGATGGCCAGTGTGGAGCTGGGCGGCTACGAGCTGCGTGGTGACAGTGTTTATGTCACCGATAATTTCTTTGCCATGCTGGGGCTTTCCCCCGCGGATCCCGCGCGTCTTACGCCGGATGCCTTCCGGGCGCTGCTGGGCACCCTGGAGCAGGAGCGCTTCTACCGGATGTCCTCGAGCAATGACCGGATCTTTGCCATCCCCCAGCCGGACAACAATATCCACTATATCACCCTGCGCATTACCCGCGTTCTGGGTGAGGATGCCTCCGAGGTGGGCCTGGCCGAGGATGTGACCACCACCGTGCTGGAACAGCAGCGCATTGAGCACGAGCGTGATTACGATATCCTGACCGGCCTGTACAGCCGTCAGGCCTTTGCCCGTGTCTGCGATGCCCTGTTTGACGAGCAGCCCGAAAAGCTGGGCTGTGCCGCCCTTCTGATGATGGATCTGGACAACCTCAAGCACATCAACGATACCTATGGCCACGACTGGGGTGATCAGTATATCCGCCAGACCGGCCAGTGCTTTGCAGCCAACACCCCGGCCAACACCATCTGTGCCCGCCTTTCCGGTGATGAATTCCTGATCTTCTTCTACGGCTACAAGACGCAGGGGGAGATCCGCCGGGAGCTGACAAAGCTGACCACCGCTTTGCAGGAGAGTGTTGCCATCCTGCCCAATGGCAAACCGCTGCACATCAGCATTTCTGGCGGCATTGCCTGGTACCCCGAGGATGGCCGTGACCTGCGCACCCTGAAAAAATACGCCGACTTTGCCATGTATCAGGTCAAGCAGTCTCACAAGGGCTCTATGCGGGATTTTGATATCGGCGTGTACCAGCAGGAAGAGTTTGCCGCCCAGACCCAGCGTGATTTTACCCGCCTGCTTCAGGACGAGCTGGTAGCCTACCACTTCCAGCCCATCTTCTCGGCCCGCAGCGGCCGGGTAGTGGCTTACGAGGCTCTGATGCGGGTCGATCTGCCCACCCTGCATTCGCCCTCTCAGGTCATGCAGCTGGCCCACGAGACCGACCACCTGTACGAGATCGAGCGCATTACCGTGTTTCATTCCAGCGAGACCTTCCAGCGGCTGCAGTCGCAGGGGCTGATACAGGGCGACGCGCTGCTCTTTATCAATTCCATCGCCAACGTCTCCATGACGGATGCGGACATCGCCAAGTATACCCAGCGCTTCCCCGCGCTGCTCAAGCGGCTGGTGGTGGAGATCACCGAGCAGGAGGACCTCGACCGCGAATGCCTGGAGCGCAAGCGTGGTGTGCCGGGCTTCTCCGGCTCCTTCGCGCTGGATGATTACGGCAGTGGTTACAGTAACGAGATCAACCTGCTGGAGCTGTCGCCCCGGTACATCAAAATCGATATTTCCATCGTGCGGGGCATCGACACCGATCGCGACAAGCAGCAGATCGTTGCGAACATTGCCGCCTACGCCCATGCCCGCAGTATGCAGCTCATCGCCGAGGGCATTGAGAACGAAGCCCAGCTGCGCACCGTCATCGAACTGGGCGTGGACCTGTTGCAGGGCTACTATCTCAGCCGCCCCGCCGCTGTGCCCACTCCCATTGCGCCCATGGCACAGGCTGTCATTGACCAGACACAGAAGCGCCTGATGCATCCCCGTATTTTATAAAGGAGACCTTATGAATCACGAAGCCGAATCCGCCATCCCCTCCGCTATCCGGGTGCGGGGCGCGCGGGTGCACAACCTGAAAAATATTGACGTGGATGTTCCCCTTCACAAAATCGTCGGCATTGCGGGCGTGTCCGGCTCGGGCAAGTCCTCACTGGCACTGGGTGTCCTCTACGCCGAG